>CANJXG010000067.1 GCA_947478905.1 Coxiellaceae bacterium | reverse complement strand
TTTATTTCTGCTTTACCATCATTTCATGGTGATTTTCAGGAATGGCTTTTGGAGATTGTTGTATAGACCCGTTATCCACTATATCGGTATATGCAGAAAATGATTTTAAACCCTGCATATACCCTATCCCTACAGCCACTAAGACAAAGAGAATTTCACACAAGATACGTATGACATGTCTTTGTTTAGTTTTGAATTTGGTCTTGGTTTTCGTTGCATTCAAACTTAAGTTAACTGCTTCGCTACTCTGAAGTCTGTTCTGGTTGCTTTGATAGTCTGAATTAAAATTCATGGCGATAGCTCCTATGAAAGTATAAAACCAAGTGAAAAGTAATATAATCATAGAACAAAAATAAAAAGTCGCACACGGTTGAAAATGCCAGACTATTTGTACAAACACTGACTTTACTTAAGGCATGTTTGAAAAGGCATGTTTGAAAAAACCAAACCATTTTTCTCCAGATCTACTTTTATCACACTACCAGGCAAATATTCTCCTGCTAATAATGCATGCGACAAGGGATTTTCTAGCTGTTGACGGATCACCCGTTTTAAAGGCCTGGCACCATACATACGATCAAAACCAGCTTTAGCGAGATGATCTAAAGCTTTTTCAGAAAGCTCTAGCTTTAAATTGCGATCTTGTAATCTCGATTGCAGTATTTGAAGTTGTATTTTAGCAATATCGTGAATTTGCGAGGCATCTAAACTATGAAACACCACTATTTCATCAATACGATTGATAAACTCTGGTTTAAAATGATCTCCTAACATCCCCACCACCGCTTCTTTCATATGCTCATACTCTTGGCCTACCATGTCTTGTATCATTTGCGCTCCAATATTGGAAGTCATAACGATAATACAATTTTTAAAATCCACCGTTCTGCCTTGATTGTCCGTCAAACGCCCATTATCTAAAACTTGTAATAAAATATTAAAAACATCCGGGTGCGCTTTTTCAATTTCATCTAATAGTATAATGCTATAGGGTCTGCGTCTTACTGCTTCGGTTAAAGTCCCCCCTTCTTCATATCCAATATACCCAGGAGGCGCTCCAATTAATCGAGCCACTGCATGTTTTTCCATAAACTCTGACATATCAATACGGATCATGGCCTCTTGCGTATCAAACATAAATCCAGCTAACGCCTTACAGAGTTCTGTTTTACCCACGCCGGTGGGGCCTAAAAATAAAAAGGATCCAATAGGCGCGCTCAAAGACGATAATCCTGCTCTAGAGCGACGAATAGCATTTGAGACCACCGATAAGGCCTGCTCTTGCCCCACCACCTGACGCGCTAAAACAGACTCCATGTTTAATAACTTTTGCTTTTCACCTTCTAACATTTTACTCACGGGAATACCCGTCCATTTAGACACGACTTCGGTAATCTCTTCTTCACCTACTTTATTGCGTAATAATTGAGTATGGATCTCTTGCGTGTTTTGCTCTGCTTGTTTTTCTAATTCAGGAATACGGCCATATTGTAATTCTGACATTCTTGCTAAATCCCCTGCCCTGCGAGCAGTTTCTAAAGCTAAACGCGCCTGTTCTAGCGCTTCTTTACTATTTTGAGCGCTTTGTAATGCTGCTTTTTCTGCTTTCCAGATTTCTTCTAAATTAGAATATTCTTGCTCAATACGTTGTATATCTGATTCTAAAGTATGCAACCGTTTTTTAGAAGCCTCATCTGACTCTTTTTTCAAGGCTTCACATTCAATTTTAAATTGAATTAATTTTCGATATAATACCTCTAAAGGCTCAGGTTTAGAATCAATACTCAGCCTAACCCGGCTGGCTGCTTCATCAATTAAATCAATCGCTTTATCTGGTAACATACGATCCGTAATATAGCGTTGCGATAAAGTCGCTGAAGCCACAATAGCAGGATCGGTAATATCCACCCCATGATGCAACTCGTAGCGTTCTTTTAAACCCCGTAAAATAGCAATGGTATCTTCTAAAGAAGGCTCATTGACTAATACTTTTTGAAAACGTCTCTCTAGTGCCCCATCTTTTTCAATATATTTTCGATATTCATCTAATGTGGTTGCCCCTACACAATGTAACTCCCCCCGTGCCAAAGCAGGCTTTAACATATTTCCCGCATCCATTGCCCCTTCTGCTTTGCCCGCCCCCACCATCATATGAATTTCATCAATAAATAAAATGATTTCACCCTCTTGCTTAGATAAATCTTTAAGCACCGCCTTAAGCCGCTCCTCAAATTCTCCTCTATATTTTGCCCCTGCAATTAAAGCGCCTAAATCAAGCGATAAAACGCGCTTATTTTTTAATCCTTCGGGAACTTCTTGATTGACAATACGTTGGGCTAACCCTTCCACGATAGCGGTTTTACCCACGCCAGGCTCTCCAATTAAAACCGGATTATTTTTAGTGCGTCTTTGTAAAACCTGGATGGTACGACGGATCTCTTCATCTCGACCAATGACGGGATCTAATTTGCCTTGCTCTGCACGCTGCGTTAAATCAATGGTATATTTATCTAAAGCTTGACGATGCTCTTCTGCATTTTGATCTCGAACCACTTCACCTTGCCTTATCATATTAATTGCTTTTTCTAATGTATCTTTTGTAATTCCACTTGCTTTAAATGCCTTTTCAACGGGACCACGCTCTTCTAATAAGGCTAATAAAAATAACTCACTAGAGATAAACTGATCTTTTTTATCTTGTGCATATTTATCGGTTAAATTAAATAACCTATGTAATTCAGGTGAAACTTGAATTTCGCCTGAAGCTTGAGGAGCGTAAGGCAGCTGCTCTAAACTGGCATTTAATAGATCTCGTAATTTGGGGATATTGGCCCCTGCATTTTTAAGCACATGGCTGGTACTGGAGCCTTGCTGATCTAACAACGCTAAAATCACATGCAAAGGCTCAATCGTGGTATTAGAGCGCCCCACGGCTAAAGATTGTGCTTGTGCTAAAGCAGATTGAAATACAGTGGTTAAATTTTCAATTTTCATCGTGATCTCCGTTCTGCTGCCATTTATTCGATAACATATTCTTTTAAACGAATGGCACTGAAATAAGAAAATAGTTCTGATTTTTTCATCATATTTAAGCCGCTGCCTCGATCTTAAAGTGTAGAGTAAGTTTTTTAACTTCTAGTTTTGCACAATCTATTGTAGGGGCCGGTCACCGTGCCGGCCCAGTATGG
>CANJXG010000066.1 GCA_947478905.1 Coxiellaceae bacterium | reverse complement strand
CTCATATATAAACTCTCTTGATGTTGAGTGATACGTTTTCCAGGCAAGGGTGGACTCCAAAAAAATTGAAATACGCCCTTGTCCTACATATCGGTCAACCGGTCAAGATAGTTGTCGCCGACCGGACAGGGTAATTGTCGCCGAACATAGGCGTGACGGGAAACAGCTTGACCCTGTAATCAAGTGGGCTAAGGAGCTATGTTACCTATGCGATAAGCAAGATGAACAGCAAGCAATGCTCCAAGAAGCCAAGCAGAGAGCCGTAGAGAAGCGATCTGCGTTAACCCTAAGTAATACAGCTGATCCAGTTAAGCGGCTTATAGGAACGTTCAATCAGGGCTACACACCTCATGAGCTAATGATTAACTGTAGCTATGATCAAGACGGTGATAGCTTTAGGCATCCTGCCAGTGAATCAGGGAACTACACAGCAACAGTGAGACGTGATGATCAAGGTGTATGGCGAGTTAATACGTTAAGTACCGGCGATCCTCTCTATACAGCTGGAGCTGGCGCTCACGATGCTTTCAGTGTCTTTACTGTCCTTTATCATGGGGGCGATAAGAAAGCTGCAATGATAGATGCCGGTGACAACTGGTTATCCATTGGTTTTGAGTCATACAACCAAGCGGTACAACGTGAGTATCAGCAGAAGAAAGATGCCTCTGTTCCCAAGATTGATGTTACTGAGCTACTAAACCCCAAGGTTACATCAACTAATCAAACTGATCCAACTGCGCTAACTGCCCAAGCACCATTAGCCTTTAAGCTGGTATCAGCTGGTGAAGTGATGACCAGAGAAATCAATTTTGACTGGCAGATAAAGGGATTGTTTGAGTGCAGGACGTATGGGCAAATATTTGGTGCAACAGGCTCAAGCAAATCATTTGTTGTGTTAGATATGGCTTACTGCATTGCAGCAGGCATTGATTACCACGGTCATGAAACCAAGCAAGGTAATGTCGTTTATATCTGTGGAGAAGGCTTCTCTGGGCTTAACAGGCGTCTCAAAGCATTACAAGGGAAGTATAACCAAGACATTGGTAATAACTTCTTTATATCAGAACAGCCTGGTGCATTTATGGATGCCACAGTTACATCAAATGTTTGTGAAGCTGTCAAGGCGGTTGGTGACGTTAGCTTGGTGATAATCGATACCTTACACAGAAACATGGGTGATGGCGATGAAAACTCATCAAGTGACTTCGGTAAATTCCTAAGAAATATAGATACTTTCTTGAAGCCTTTAGGCGTAACGGTATTAATCATTCATCACTCCGGTCACGAGGCCACTACCAGATCACGGGGGACATCATCTATCCTGCAAAAGATAGTGCTGATCGATCATTGGAGGGAGTTGGCTTATAAAACTATATCAACTGATAGTGATGAAGAAGGTAAGGCTCAAGCAAAGAAGAAGGCATTTAAAAGGTGCAGAGATAAGTTACTTGCTGATGGTTATACAGTTGAGCATGGTGATTACGCTTGGAAGATATTTGAATCTGATCAACCAATATTATTGGATTAGGGGTACAGGGTACAAGTGGGGTACAAAGAGGTACAACTTGTACCCCGATAAGCATTTATTAGGGGTACAAGAGGTACACATATCTATAGATATGTACCCTGTACCCCATGAATCTGTACCCCTATTTAAACAACAACTGGGGGCTACCCGTCAGGGATTAGTTCAGTAAAGATAAAGACCTTAACCATTGTTTATGGGGCATGTCATTAACCCCCCCACAAACACAATGGCTAAGAAGAATAGTTTCAACCAACCGTTAGTAACTTAGTACCACCACCAGCCTGTCGGGAGACATAGCATGTTAGTAGATAGATATGAAGCATTGAAGACCCAAGCATTACAAGAACCATTAATCTGGACAGCTCAAGAAAAGGGTGGTGTGTTGATAGGTGCCTTCGTCAGTTACAAACAAGGGGTCCTATTAGTGCAGGACATGATGGGATTAATTCACAGAGTGCCAGAGCATATTTTAGGCTGGTATAGCTGGTTGCAATTAAACAAGCCCGTAAGCATTACTACAGCCGATCTTATTTCAATTCAGTACCTAGGCTTGGATTATGACAGCGAAGGGTTAGAACATCCTATCTTTAAAGTAGTTATAGATCGAGAAACTGATCACATTTATAGATAAACCATTTAAGTGGTGGGGTAGTAACCTTACTTCACCCTAATGATGGGCTAAGGAAAGAAATAAAAGGTTATATGTTTTGTTAACAGCAGTACCACCATTATCTGTCGGGAGACAATATATGCAGACCAATATGAGAGTAGGGAATAAGCGTGCATTAGCTTTCACGCCAATCAGTGATACCGAGTATCACAGCTCAAGTGATCTATGCGAAGTGATCGGGTTATGGGACAGCTTAAGTGACACATTAAAAACTGTTTGGCTATATGACAAGATAAACGCTATTGCCGGTAAAGATATTCTGGAGTGCCTACTACGAGTGGGTAAAAGAGCATGAATGTTAATCATTATTTATTTGGGTGTTTATCGCTATGATAGGCCGGCGCACAACAGATCAGGTAACCAGTGTTGCTATCAAGCAGATCAGTGCTTACGACAAGGCTCGTGGTGCTGTTTGTTTACGTTACAGCTATAAGGATATAGATATAACTCATAACATGCTGTTAGCCTCACAGCCGTGTCATTACGGAGGTGTAAGATATTGGTTCATTTGCCAATACTGTCACAAGCAGGCAGGCATTATCTATTTATCGGGTGATCAATGTGCTTGTCGTGATTGCTTCAAGCTGGCGTACAGATCTGAGCGAGATGGCTATCTGGATAAGTGCTACAGAAAAGCTAATGCTATTAGAGCAAAGCTGGAGTGGGTGCCTGGCATAGCTAACCCTGATGGTCCTAAGCCATTAGAAATGCATTGGGTTAGATTCAATAAATTGAAGGCCGAATACGGTGCTTACGTTAGAAGGATAGTGGGCTATCAAAGTGATTGGATGAGTAAGGTGCAATCAGAGTTGTAACTGTTTAGACTTGGGGTGAAGTGTGCTGACGACATAATAATAAAGTAACAAAATACAATAAAGTAACAATATGTATCATTTGATTTACCTAAGGAGTATGCTCGATTAAAACTATATAAAATTCGTACTCGGAACTAAGTTTTTTTTTACAATTCCTTAACTTGGGTGGATTGGTTTCGAACCCCGCTTCAGGTCTACAATGAAATGCTGCAGTTGGCTCAAATGCCGACGCAGGGATGTCACTAACCAAGTGTTGCGGTTGGTACTTGAAACCGCCAGTAATATTCTCAAAAGG
>CANJXG010000065.1 GCA_947478905.1 Coxiellaceae bacterium | reverse complement strand
GAATTATTGTGAGGAACAAGCTTATCCCTATGTTTTGAATTTGATGAAAGTACTCCAAAATACCGTACGGTATGACTTTTTGGCAAAGGGATTAATGCGGCTAATTTCTCGATAAATTCAAGTGGCGTGACTTCTATGTGAGTGGTTCCATCTCTCCAAGATTCCTACTCATCTACCCAAAATTACTGTCAATTCAGAATTAAATTATAGCGAGTTTTCTGAAAAATTATTGAGTGTCTTTTTTAAAGATGACATTCTTTTCCCTCATTTAAGTAAAATATGTAAAAATGCTTTTAATTTCCCCTTGCCATTAAATAAAATAAATCACAACACATTTATGCTTAATTTATGTTGTGGCCCAACCCTTTCCTTTAAAGATTTCGGGGCAAGATTTTTAGCCGAATGCATTCATTCCCTGTCCACCCAGTTCAAAACAACTATCATGGTGGCAACATCTGGCGACACCGGTTCTGCTGTGGCAAGTGCTTTTTATGAAAAGGAAAATATCCAAGTCATACTACTCTATCCAAAAGGAAAAGTTTCAAAAAAACAGGAACATCAACTAAATTGTTGGGATAAAAACATTCTTTCCTTAGCAGTTGATGGTACTTTTGACGACTGTCAGAAATTAGTGAAAGATGCTTTTAACAATAATTTTTTTAAAAATACTATGCGACTAAGCAGCGCTAATAGTATTAATATTGGCAGACTTCTTCCACAAATTTGTTATTATGCCTACACAAGTGTAAAATATGTTGCTCAATATAAAACAGCACCCGGATTTATTATTCCTACAGGCAATTTAGGAAATGCGACGGCAGCTTTTTGGGCAAAAGAAATGGGCTTTCCAATCCGAGAAATTGTTTTATCTACAAATGAAAATAAAGTCTTGGAAGATTACATAAGCACTGGTGACTATAAACCAAGGAAAAGTATTTTGACTCTCGCTAATGCAATGGATGTTGGAAACCCAAGTAATTTTGAGAGACTTGCTTCCTTGTTTCCAACATATGAATTATTTAAAAAAAATGTCTCTGTCACGAGTGTCAGTAATAAACAAATTGAAGAAACAATAAAAGATGTTTTTAATCAATATAATACAATAATTTGTCCACATACGGCTACTGCTTTTTATGCAAGAAAACAACTTTCTAACTCACAAAATAATTCTGTAGACAGTCCATGGATTGTGGTGTCGACGGCAGACCCTTGTAAATTTGATGATATTATTGAGCCAATTATACAAAAGAAAGTGCCTTTAGCACCGCAAATGGAAGAGCTATTAATTCGGGACGTTCAATATAAGAATATTGCGCCAAATCTTGAAGAAGTTAAAAGGTGTGCGGTAGATTATTTTAAAATAAATTAAGCTGAAATTTTTACCTTCCAACTCCAGCAGATTCGCCTTTTAACTTTGCAATCATTGCATCATATCTAATTTCATTAAATGCATTCGAATCACTAGTAAAGGCCATTCTTATGAGATGCTTAAGCCCAGCTAAGTTTTTATTACCAGCTTTTCCTGTATTTGCTTGAGTCACAGCATCTGAGAGTTTTAGGTTAAGTATCTTTATTACTAATATTCTTTCGGCATCATTTTTTAGCGTAAAATTTTGGACTGAATAATCTTTTGCTTTATACTCTTCATCATTATCCTGAACTAGTTGAACTAGGGGTTTTCTACAAGCAAACACTTCGTCAAGACATGATTCAAAAATATGTTCACTGGTTCCTCTGTCTTTATTGCTCTTGCATCCAGAAGAAGGAGTTATTCTATAAATAGCACTGAGTTTAGCAATTAAATATTGTGTATGGTAAGCCATCTCACCAGAAATAAATGGATTATTACTTCCACTTGGATCGTAGTTTGTATTATTCGTTATAGCCGTTAATTCTTGTAACCACAAGGCTGCTTGAACGTTATTGTTGCCATTAGATAATCCTCTAAATACAGCAGTAATATTTTGAAGCTCAGTAACATTGTTTACATCCGTAGCTCCATGCACCATGACAGCATTTTCTGGCCCCAGGTTCACAGAATGAAACACGATAGACTTATTTTGAAAAGTATCAAAGACACTCTCATTAACAGATGGATCTACTGAAATTAAAGCAGGATTTGAATTCTTCAAACTTGTAAATATTGGCTTGAGTAGATTAATATTTACTGTTCCATCCTCATTTTTAATAGAATTCAGAACTTCATTAATTAATCTTTTATGTTCAGCAAGCATAACCGGTTCACCATGCCAGAACTGATTATCATTTAGGTATCTGGTATCAATTAAATGCAGAATGTCCCCTGACTGACGCCAATTTGCTAATAACAAGCCAACAACATATTGTTGAGCTGCTGCAAGTGTATGAATAGCTCCACAACGAAATTGGGTTGTTTCAGGAAGGCCAGGAATAGTGTTCTGAGTAATATATTGATTGCGGATAGCCTCGTTTTTTTTATCCGTAGATGCGCTTGTTGTTAATTCAATATTTTTATCATCCACCTTAATTTTTCTCGTTCTCTGTACTGAAATATTGCAATCCTTAGGTATTGCCTCTAGCTCAATACCTGAGTTCGGACCATTCATTAATCGAGAGCAGCTTTCAGCATGTTCTTTTTCCCTATTTTTATCAATTTTTCCTTTAATCCAACTACCTAATAAAAAAATAATTCCTCCGCCGAGAGTAGCGCCTAGTGTTATTATATTAACACCGGGAATAGCATAACTACACGCTAACATTACTAAACCAATTGTACCGAAGGTTGCTGCACTGCCCCCAAGAACTTGAGTGCCTATATTCAATTTTGGTGTAGTTTCAGGTGGTTCTTCTGGTTGGATAATTTTATTCGGCAGATTTACCTGTACAGGACGCCCATTTGATTCATAAGATGGCTGAAATTGTCTTAGACTCCCAACAGAATATCTTCTACGAGGATAATCCGGCTCCTTTTTTTCTACAAAACCTAAACCATAATTAGATTCTTGGGGTTTCCCCTGAAGTAAAGGTGTTTTTGAATTGCTATCTGGAAGACTATTTGATCTAGGCCTCTGAATTCTTGAGGAAATATTAGAACCACTACTCACAACCCACCTCCTCTTCAAAACTACCCGCAAACCATTTCAAAAAAAGCCCCTCATAACTTGATAAGCAAATCTTATGCCACCTTTTCCCTCCTTATGAGCAAATAATTGAAAAAGTAATTGACGCTAAAGAACTATTAGATAAAAGTAGTTCTGTAATTGACTGTGGAAGACGTGCTACTATAAATCACTCTGCCACCTGGTTCTGCAAACCTAATGATGAAATAATACACAATATATAAAGTAATATGTAGAAAAATAAATGCAATTTAATTGATAAATCAAAATGACCGTGTTAAGGTCTCAAAAGTGGTTTTTT
>CANJXG010000064.1 GCA_947478905.1 Coxiellaceae bacterium | reverse complement strand
GTGACTGGGAAATAGATTTGGTTATAGGTAAAGACCATCAAGGTGCATTAGTGACTATTGTAAATAAGGTAAGTAAATTGACCCTTATTACCAAGGTGGCGAGTAAGCACGCTGAAGGCGTCACTGCCGCTACAATCAAATTGATGACACCCTATATTGATTTTAGTCAAAGTATCACAGCGGATAATGGTAAAGAATTTGCTGGACATGAAGAGGTAGCTATGCCATCCTTGACAAGCAAAATGGTGATGCGTAAGAGCATTTATGCCAAAAATGGTGAAAACTAAATTTGCAATTTCAATATTTTAATGATAGTTTGCTCCAGAGTTGCACTTGTTATTAGGGCTTAGGAACTGTTCCTGAGTTATCGGTGTCCAGACTGCTTGTAGGCAGAATGTCAGTGGAAGTGTTAGCTTTAACGGCAGTGGAAGTGTTAGCTGTAACGGCAGGGGAATTTAAAGGCAGCACCGTTGTAGACTTTTTTTCCTTAAAGTCTCTGACTTGTTGAATAAAAGTTCTACTATCCACTTCTTCTATTTTCTCTAAGGATATTTTATTTAAACCGGCTATTTTTTGAGAGTTTGTTACAGCATTGGGTGCTAGTACCTGAATTTTCTTACAAATATCCCCAGCAAATACATCCTCTATATTTTTAAGCCCTTCGCAGCCCGGGGCGTTTGCGGCCGCTAATTCTCTACCGTGGGTATTTAAATAAATATGCGCTACTGCATCTACAAACTCTTGCCTTAACGCCTTATCCGCGTCTGTTTTAGGATTTTGAGGAGGAAATTTTGTATGTTTCTCATAAAAAGTCCGCTGAGCTAAGGCTATACAAGTCACCATTTCTTCCCTATCCTTACCCGACACACACCCACCCACGCGCACTCCCACTTTAGAGGCTATAATTTGCTCTAAAGCCGCTAATTCGGCGCTGGCGTTGGTAGCTTGTGATACTTTAGGCAGCCCAAAAATTTTCCTAATAGCACTCCATACGGGCATTAACCCCGATTTAAGGGTATTGCCTATATAAGGTATAGAATTATAACTTTTAAGGGCTTCCTCGAGGATCTTTTTATCGAGATCATCATTCTTTATTTTGTTAATATAACCCTTTAAAACACTATCCGAAAGTCGGCTTTTTCTGCCCTGCTCTGAAATTAAATTAATAATCCAGCTCAAACCCCTTCCGACATTCACCGCTCTATTGGAATATAATAAATCGATCTTCTTAAAAGTTATGCTTTCCTCAGGACCGGAGATATTATGTTTTTTTATAAAAATTTGTATTTTTTCTGCAGTACCCAGCTCTACAGCTAATTGATTAAAAGCCTTCATCACCGAAGCATTGTTATAAGCTCCGGGCGGTTGCAAAGGCGGGGTATAGAGGGTTTGAAATAAAACCGGTAATTCTATCTTACTGATATCTTTAGGACTATCCTTTAATTCCTTTAATTCCTTTAATTCCTTTAATTCCTGTATTTTAGCTTTAAGAGCCGCCACAACTAACTGCTCTAAATTTTCCTTGGCTGCAGCAATTTTCTGCTTTTTTTCTTTGTTTTTATACAAAGGCATATTCACTAAAATACGATTACCCTTAGGACCCATTTTAACCGGAGCTATAGTAGCACTACGGATTTTAGTAAACAGCAGTGTGCTCTTTCCCTGCTTATCTACGCTATATAATTCGGTTTTATAAGCATTAGCCACACCCGGATAGCGTCTTATGGTAGAGGATAAAGGGCCTAAATATTCGCCCAGATTCTGCTTCGTGTTTGGATCTAATAACCTTGCAGATTCCCATTCCCTTAGACGCTCTTTTAAATAGTTCTGTTCCCAGCTCTCTAATTTTTTGAACCACTGAGGCTCAGTCTCTTTCTCTAAAATATTACAATATTCCTGCTGTTGAGCGTCAGTAAAAGTGGCTATAGGTGTTTCTCTACGTATAAACTCAGTTTCATCTACTATAAAAGATGTTTCTATTGGGCTTCTAGGCTTCCAACTAATATGGTTTTCTGCATTATCCAATTGATCTTTGATTTTTTTACCTATGTATGATCCAGTCCAAGAAAATTTAAGATCTCTAGGAGAAAGCGCTACAATTAAAGTCCTTTGTAGAGTTGCTAAATTTTTAGCTGTTAAATTAGCATCCTCTTGAGTGATCCAAAAAGCCTGTATATCTTGAAAAATCTTTTTCTTTTTAGGAGGCATTGTCCCAAATTCCCCCTCCCTATGCTCAACCATTAACTCTGCGGCTGCTATAAAACTCAGACCTCTTTCTTTAACCGATTCCCCAAGGGTTTTAGCTACTGCTGCTACTTTTTCTGTAGGCATTGTATAAAATCTCCGTAGTTAAGGTATACTTGTATTTTAAGTATAGTACACGACTTTCAATCATACCAATTTTGTTATCTGACTGCACTAAAAGATATATACTATTTTGAACTTTGAACAAAATAAAGTAACTTAAATTGCTTTATTTTGTTCAAAGTTCAATAGATAAGGCTCGATCAGTTACTTTGCGTGATGATGTGCGGGTGCTTCGGATACCGTTGAAGTGGTCAGCTCAGGTATTATTTCTGTCAGCATTCAAGCCAAAATTTATCTCTACCCTGAAACTCCGGAAGACATTGTTGAGATAGCCAAAACTGCTTTTATCAAAGCACTGAATGAAACAAAAGGTTTGGGTTGGAACCTAACACGCAGCTGGGTCATTGCCCATTGTAACGTTCCACGATAATTTACACTATTCGTCTCGACATAATTAACATGAGACAAGTTTTCGATCACATTTCCTATGTGTCTTTTTGCAAAACAAGATTGGTTATACCGTTATTTTCAAATTCCATACTGTATTCTTGTTCTATTTCATCAGTTGCAGATGCGCGCTCAATCCAATCCATAGACTTGAACTTCTCGGCCCCTACTTTTTTTAAAAAATCTCGCTGTGCTAAACAATCTATTAATTGCTCCCAAAAAACATCTTGCTCATATGGTTCTATATATTTATCATGCAGATTTTCTTCATGTTTGCTTGTAGGGAAATACCCATCCAAGTTCTTAGCATATTCTACAATATCCTCTGCTTGCATTTCTTTTGCATAGGACAATACTTTTTGATATAAAACGTCGTAATCAGCATTTATTTTTTCTGAAGCTAGATGATGAGAATTCATGACCCAGTCAGACAAACTAATCATATCTATCAATAATCTATATTCTTTTTTTGTGAAAAATATTTTCATTTTTTACTTTCCTGATTTAATAAATGGGTTTTTATAATTTTTTCTTTAAATAATATCGCTTATGCCCAGGCGGGCAGTCCTCTAGAACCCCAAATACCTGAGTAAAGGGTACCTCCATTTCCTGAATTCAGATAATAAGTGCAACACCCATAAACTATTTTAAAAATGAGTCAGTTGGTATATAATAACAGCTGAACTCTAATAAGGTGTTAAGCATGCAAAAATACAATCAACTGACCCAAGACCAAAGATACCATATTATGGCC
>CANJXG010000063.1 GCA_947478905.1 Coxiellaceae bacterium | reverse complement strand
CTTGGCTGGCTAGCTCTAATGGTTCTATAATCTCTTTCTTAGCATTACGATTTGTCATGTTCTTATCTCCTCAATTAAATTTTTATTGATTCAATAAGAATAATATTTATGGGTAGGTTATGTCACACGTATTCACCGGAAGGACACATTATTTGTGAATTATCAAATCGTAAAACAAGGATCCCTTTTTGATTTAAATAAATATCTCGACTTTGATCTCGATGCTCATGTTCATCTTCAAAATGTTGAGAACCATCGCACTGTATAACAAGTTTTGCCTTATGGCAATAAAAATCAACAATATAATTCAATAGAGGTTTTTGGCGATTAAATCGTAGGCCTAATACTTGATTCCCTCTCAATCTAGACCACAATAACAGTTCAGCAGGGGGCATATTTTTTCGTAAATCCCTCGAAAAATCCTTCAGGTTTTTTTCATATATGAGCATGATTTTCTTCCTGGGTTCTGAATTCGTAAATAGAACACACTTCCGATCTAAAGATGGAAAGAGTATACCATAACAAGCTTTAGCACGTACATAAGGCGAAAACCTTAGTGAGCCCATTTCCAGAAAATCCCCCGCCATTCGCTTTGCTCAGGCACCCCCTTTTCAAGGGGGAGTTCGGATCAAGCTTTGAAAACACTCGAAAAGTAGTCAGATTTTGCCAAGAAAAGATAGTTAGTTGCTTGCAGTGATTAAAGTGGATTTTAACCCTACATTACTAGCAATTTAAAGGCTAGTAATATTAATACGACCCCAGTGATGCGTTCAACCCAATGACTTACAGAGCCAAAAAGAGACCGTATAGTTTCATGTGACAAACAAAGTGAGACAAACACAAACCACACCAGCGTTGTCATAAAAACAATAGCGCCATAAATAATCATAATTACAGGAGGAGTTTTGGGGTATAAAAAAACAGTAAACAAGCTTACAAAGAATAACATGGCTTTAGGATTAAGGGCATTGGTTAAAAACCCTAACCAAAAAGCAGACATACTCGAGAGGGTATTGTGAGGCTCTATAGTGTTTACAGAAAAAATACGTTTTTTTGCTATTAAGCCTTTGAACCCTATATAAAATAAATAGGCTGCCCCTAAATATTTAAATAAAGTAAACAGCCATGGGGTTTTTGCAATAAAAACACCAAGTCCTAATATGGTATAAACAACATGCACCATAATCCCACACGAAATGCCCAAAGCAGTAAATAGGCCTATTTTACGTGAATACAGTAAGCTATTACGCACAGTAATAGCAAAATCTGGACCTGGGCTAATAAGGCCTATTATTTGCAAGCCGGTAAAGGTTACAATCATTGGTAAATATTGTATAATAAGTGATTTCATCCCCCAAAAAGCTCCCAAAATGATTATCTGATTAGTCTTTGCTTAGTCTGTCTAGAATCACTTCAAATCCGCATTCTTCTTTATCTATAACTTGCCATCCTTCACAGATAAAATATCCTAATACTCCGATTAAAACCCCCTTATAATATAATAAAGGCACCGTATCTCTGAGCCATATAGGAATTTCTAAAATCTGGAACCATTTTTTAAGAGGTTTTGAAAAAGCAGCTCCAGCAGGCTTGCAACGTTGCGTGGCGTCTCTATATCCTATACTCAAATCAGCAATATTTTCTATGGCTTCTAATGTAAAGCCTGTGCCCTGTATTTTTTTAATAGTAAAATCAAACGTTTTAGAAAACACCTGTTTTGAGTTAAATAAATACCAGTTTTGTTTGTAGCGCCTTAAAATACCTCCCCCCCAAGTAATACAGGGCGTTGCATCTTGGCGGGCATAGTTTATTTGGCGTATCATATCTTCTAACTTTACTTTAGAAGGATAAGCCATATTATTTTTTGCAATCCAATACCTAATCACTGCTTTTTGCCTAGTAAAAGGGAGTTTAATAAATTCTACTCCATTCATTTGATTCTTTACTGTATCTTGTATTGTTTCAAAATCATGTTGAGCTTGAGCTTGCTGTAAATAGGCCGCTTCTTGACATAAGTGTGCACTTCTAGCCAGACTGGGCACGGCGCCTTTAAAACGGGTTTTTAAAATCGGTAAAATTTGATGCCTGATAAAATTTCTATCAAAACGTTCATCACTATTAGAATCATCTGTAATCCAAGATAAACCATAGGCCACACTGGCTGCTTCAATTTGTTCTCGTGTAATGGCTAATAAAGGTCGATAATGAAGGGTATGCCCAATCTGTTTAGAGTCTCCCATACAGGACAAACCTTGCACCCCTGCCCCCCGAATCAATTGTAATAATAAGGTTTCAGCTTGATCATCTTGCGTATGGGCAGTTAATAATACATCATTGGGTTCTAGCTGCTCTAGAATAGCTACATAACGCGCATCGCGTGCGCGTGCTTCTAAGCTTTGTCCTTGTTGCAAATCAAGGGTAATATTTAAAACTTGACAGGGTATCTCTAAACTATTAGCAATATGAATACAATGCGCCGCCCAATGCGCAGCATTACTATTAATGTGATGATTAACATGAAGGGCTTTTAAATTTAAATGCGGCATGAGATCTTTTTTAAGCGCAGCACACGCTTGTAATAAGACATGAGAGTCTCTTCCGCCACTATACCCAATCACAAGGCGCTGAGTATGCAGATAAGGATGATGCGCTAAAAAATCACATAAGGCTTTTTGTATATTTTGGGGCATGACTTCAGTCTCCCTACTGCTGCTGATTAGGCCCCAAAAGACATTAAACGTTGGTATCGGTCTTCGACCAAAGTATCTAAATCGAATTTAGATAAAACGGCTAACTCTTCGATTAATCTTGCTTTAAGCGTTTGCGCCATTGCTTTAGGATCGCGATGTGCGCCTCCTAAAGGTTCACTCACGATGGTATCAATCAACCCTAATGTTAATAAATTAGGCGCTGTAATGCCCATAATTTCAGCCGCTTCAGGGGCCTTATCCGCACTTTTAAATAAAATAGTGGCGCACCCTTCAGGAGAAATAGTCGCGTAATAACTATATTGAAGCATTAACACTCTATCTCCTACGCCAATTCCCAATGCCCCTCCAGAACAGCCTTCGCCTATTACCACATTAATAATAGGCGTACGTAATTGAGCCATTACGAATAAGTTACGTGCAATCGCTTCACTTTGACCTCTTGATTCGGCATCAATCCCTGGATAGGCTCCGGGCGTATCAATAAAAGTAATCACGGGTAGAGAAAATTTCTCGGCCAATTCAAATAATCGTTTGGCTCTACGATACCCTTCAGGATGCACCATACCAAAATTACGTTTAATTTTTTCTTTAGTGTCGCGGCCTTTTTGTTGGCCCACCACCATTACTGGTTTAGATCCTAAACGCGCAATGCCCCCTATTATGGCAGCATCGTCTCCATAGGCTCTATCGCCTTGTAATTCATCATACTCTGTAAAAATTTCACGAATATAATCAAGGGTATAAGGCCGTAAGGGGTGTCTGGCTAATTGCGCAATTTGCCAGGAGGTCAAATTTTTAAAAATAGTATAAGTGAGATCTTTGGTTTTTTTCTCTAATAGCATTATCTCTTTTGAGATATCTACCTGACTACTTCCTGAGTCAACGAGTTTTAATTTTGCAATTTGATTTTCTAAATCTGCAATAGGGTGTTCAAAGTCTAAAACATTAGGATTCATAATATATATTCGATTAAGTAATTTTTAAAATACCATTTTGGTATTGAGAGTAACTATAGTAAATCAAGATAGAAAACAATATAATACCAGTTTTTCAGCTATTTACAAAATGCACTCTGCGCTTACCTGATCTATAATAGATAGCATATATACGAATGGCACTGAAATAAGAAAATAGTTCTGATTTTTTCATATTTATAGAGCAAGATAAGTGTGTCGACTTGTCAGTTTGATTCGATCTAACGTAGATACCGTCTTGGCTGTCAACATTTTTTTTAAAATTTTCCAAAAAAAATGTGCAG
>CANJXG010000062.1 GCA_947478905.1 Coxiellaceae bacterium | reverse complement strand
TTGGCGATGTGGAAATTGATTATATTTATAAAAAATCCGTGCTGGAATTGCCCACTCAAGATTTTACTATGAGCACCGGTTACCTTAAGGTGGCAACCCCAGAATTGGTTGCACTTGATTTACTCGAGTACCCTAATCATGCAGGCGGCTTAAATCATATCGCCACTGTTTTCTCAGAGCTTGTTGAGGTGTTAGATCCTATAAAGCTCATCAATCTTGCGAAAGATACCCGCGTGGAATATCAGTTGCAGCGTATTGGTTATATCCTAGATCACATTGATGTTATGGATGAGCCTGGCGCTGAAATAATCATTAATGCTCTTGCGCTTCACGTTCAAGAAAATAAACCAAGTTATCTGCCTCTTGCATCTGAAATTTCTAAAATAGGCTATTCAAGGTGTAAAAAGTGGAGAATTATTGAAAATTCAGAAATAGAGAGTGATTTATGATCCCAGAAGTTTTTATTGAGAATTGGCGAAAAACTGTTCCATGGCAAATGACTGAACAAATACAGCAAGATTTAATGATTAGCCGTGCTTTGGTTGATTTGTATAATGATCCTCATGTTAAAGATGCGCTTGTCTTTCGAGGTGGCACGGCTCTCAATAAATTGTTTATCAATCCTCCGGCGAGGTACAGTGAGGATATCGATTTCGTCCAAAAAAATGCTGATCCAATTGGACAAACGATTGATGCTATCAGGGCATTATTAAAACCATGGTTAGGCGATCCCAAATGGAAAATCACACAGCGTAGCGCAAAGCTGATCTACAAGTATGAATCTGTTAATAAAATTCCGGCAAAGCTAAAAATTGAAATCAACACAACAGAGCACTTTCAGGTATTGCCATTAAAAACAGTGCCTTTCTCTATGAATTCAGGTTGGTTCACAGGTTCTGCAGATATCATTACTTATGAAATGGATGAACTGATGGCGACTAAGTTACGCGCTCTTTATCAGCGTCGCAAAGGACGGGATTTATTTGATGTATGGTATGTGGCAGATCGCAAGTTAATCAACTTGAATCGAGTTTTTGATATTTTTGCTAAGTATTGCACTTATAACGATGTGAAGATCACGGGCGAAGAATTTTTAAAGAATCTTGAGCTGAAAAAGGATCATCGTGACTTTCATATGGATATGAGTGTTTTATTGCCATCGAAATTGCATTGGAATTTCGACGAAGCCTATCAATTCGTTGTAGATAACGTTATTAGCAGGTTGCCGTAAATGAAAAGAATCAAACAGTACAGCAAGGTCTCAACAAGCCTCGCATGCTTGAGCAATGAAAAGCTAAAGCAGATTTTGGCTGATGCAACACCAATGCATGAAGGCATCGGAGGCAAGTCATCATTAATTAGCCTTGGCGAGATAAAATCATGACTTTAGATCTCAAAAAATATCAAAAATTATTAGAGCTAGATGAGGGTGCGCAGTTTATAAAAATAGATCATGCTGACGCGATGGTTGCTGATGTTTACAAAATTGAAAGACGCAACAAATTGCCTCTTATTTTAAAAATATGTGAGCGTCTCAATGATTACACCAGTGAGGTTTATTTTCTTCAACATTTTGCTAAACAAATATCCGTTCCTGTCATAATGAAAACCTTGCCACCAAATAAAGAAAACCATGGTGCGGTACTTATGGAATATCTCCCTGGTAATTTGTTAACACCTGAATTAATAACAAAAGAAATAGCATTTGAACTTGGCAAAGTACTGGCCACTATACATAACAATAAAGCAGATGGTTTTGGATATTTAAACAGAGAAATAGAGCTTGACTCAAACCCGACCCTGCATTTTAAGGAAAAATTTCAAGAAGGCATTGATGAGTGCAAAAATCACCTCTCAGTTGATTTCATTTCTGAAAGTTGTGATTATTTTAATAAATCTTTGGGCCTTTTGGAAAAGGCTGATGGACCTTGTATTATTCATAGAGATTTTAGGCCAGGTAATATAATTGTCGAAAATAATAAGTTAAGAGGAATCATTGATTGGTCGTCAGCTAGAGCAAGCTTTGCTGAAGATGATTTCTGCTCTATTGAGCATGGTGAGTGGGGAGATTTTAATGGTTGCAAAAACTATTTCCTAGACGGGTACTCTAGCATCAGAGCTGTACCGGATTATCATCAGATGATGCCTTTATTGCGACTTAATAGGGCCATTGCTGTTGTTGGATTTACAGTAAAGCGTGGAACATGGAACACAGCCGATACTAGACCATACCAATTTAACAGAAATTTCATAGATAACTTCTTCAAGGTAAAAGAATGACCACCATTATTGAAACAGAAAGGCTTATTTTAAGAACCTGGAAAAAAGAAGACGCAGAGGCGTATTTTCAAATCAACCAAGATCCTAAGGTGATCGAGTTTTTACGTGGCCCATTAACCATGGAACAGGTCAACGATTTTATACCAGCGGTAAATAGTCATGGCGACAAACATGGCTACACTTTATGAGCTGCCTGCTTGAAAGAAACCGGTGAATTGATAGGCTTTATCGGTCTTAATTATACCGATTGGGAATCGAATTTTACACCAGCAGTTGAAGTTGGTTGGCGGCTAGGGTCGCAATATTGGGGCAAAGGCTATGCGACAGAAGGCGCCAAAGCTTGCCTAGAGTATGGATTTAAAAAGTGCAGCCTTAAAGAAATCATTTCTTTTACAGTACCTTCTAATGTTCGCTCTATTCGAGTCATGGAAAAAATCGGATTAAAGCGCGATATGAATGGTGATTTTGCACATCCTAAATTAGCTGCGAATCACCATTTATCGCAATATATCTTATATCGCTTGAGTGTGGATAAATATTTACGAGGCGATAGCAATGAACATTAAGATTGAAACTGAACATCTATCATTGCGCTTATTAACTGAAAACGATCTGGATAATTTAGAACAATTAAATGCAGATCCAGATGTAAGAGCATTTTTTCCAGATGGAATACAGAACAGGGCACAAACAGAGAAAAGGATGCTGGAGTTAATCAATAACTATAAAGAGCATAATCTACCAGGCTTTATCATATCAGAAAAAGAATCTAATGCTTTTTTAGGACGTTGCGGTTTTTCATTATTAGAAAATAATGAAGTAGAGGTTGGATATTTGCTGCATAAAAATTATTGGGGTAAAGGATATGCTACTGAAGCTTTAAATGCATTGCTTAATTGGGCGAAGAAAAATATTAGCCATGAGTATATTATAGCGTTCGCTCCCACAGAGCACGTTGCATCACAGCGTGTAATGGAGAAAGCCGGTATGACTTTATATAAAACTGATATTGCTCATGGTGTAGAATGTAAATTCTATAAAATTAAAAATACTCTAATTAAATCACGCATAAGTCATGTAGCACTTTTGATAACCGACCTAAAACAAGCAAAGCATTTTTATGGCAATATCTTGGGCCTCTCTGAGCTAAAGCGACCACCATTTTTTATTAAAGGACTCTGGTATGATTTGGGTGACCTTGAATTACACCTTATGCTTTATGAGCAAGCAGAACAACCGCAAGTACACCCCTTGAATGAAACCGTGCAAGCGCATTTTGCCTTATCCATGCCAGAACTTCAGTTAAATATAATTTTGTAAAAATTAAAAACCGCTGGTATAGAACTGATTGCAGAGCCGTCCCGTTCTCCTTCAGGAGTGTTGCAAGTTTTCTTCTATGATTTTGATAAAAATATGATTGAGCTTAATAATGAAGAATAATCACTGTAACACAATGATCAGCAATATGATAATCCGCGAAGCTACTATGGAAGATAAAGCGGCCTTTATTCTAGAAATGCAGAGCAGTCAGGCTTTACATTCACCTTGGATAATCGCTCCAAAAACTGAAGAAGAATTTGAAAAATATATTCAGCGATCACAGCAGGCAAACCAAAAATATTTTTTAGCCTGTAACGCTTTAGGCAATATAGTAGGTGGCAGATTCAACTCCGAAGTGCAACGCTAAGCCGCCATTCTTAACTCTGCAAATACCACCGAGGGTTGTCTGAAACCGAGACATTTACGTGGCCTGCTGTTCAGCGCTCCCTGGTAGCGTTGCAAGTCTTCTTCTGACACGGTCCTC
>CANJXG010000061.1 GCA_947478905.1 Coxiellaceae bacterium | reverse complement strand
TGCTCGCCTACGGTGGCTATGCCATCCTTGACAAGCAAAATGGTGATGCGTAAGAGCATTTATGCCAAAAATGGTGAAAACTAAATTTGCAATTTCAATATTTTAATGATAGTCTGCTCCAGAGTTGCACTTGTTATTTGAACTTAGGGAATAATGTCCAATTATTTTTTTTCCTTCAAAAACATCAAAAAGTTTATCTCTTTGCTGTGCAGAAAGCTCAGTTTTTTCACCTTTGAAAAATTTTATTAAAATATATTTTTCATCTTTCATCGGCAGCAAAGAATCCATCGGCTTTGTGTGCGTATAGGAATAATTTATGATAAACTAGATATCACCATCATCCATTGCATAAGCGGTCACACCTGCCAATCCCCACTTCATAGCAAGAAATTTGGACATATCATACCCTCGTCTCTCTGGATAAGGTGCAGAGATCTTTTGAATTGGCATTTGAGCAATACAACTAAAACTGCAGAAAAAAAATATTACCAAACTATAAAATAGTTTATTTTAAATAAATTTATTAGTCTTCAACCTTTTTAAATTTAGATTTCATTATGTAATTTAAATTTTTATATGGCTGAAATACGATTATTTTTTTTCACTTATTATGAGTCCACAAGATTCAGGTCATTATAATAATAAAAAGAATGCTTACTAAAACTGAAACACGAAAACCTATAGAAACACGAATAAATTCTAGCATTCTAATGGTACATACCAATATAAAATTTGTAAAGCAACTCCTACTACTGCTTCTAGGGAAATTTTAAATTAGGGGTCAAAGCTTCTAATTATTCATGGACATTAGGCGTGAATTTAGTGGGCTTCACACCGATCTAATCAATTTTTCGCCTCAAGTAAATTAACCTATCCACATCCTTAATTTAGCACTGCTGCTTAACTTTTTCTTGATCAAGCCAATTTTGCCATGCATTATAGTCACGCTCGTCATAATTTTGGATACTGATTTTTTGTAAAAGCTTATAAACATTATCATGTAAGTTAGGTTGTTTCATCTTTAGAGCAGCAATTAATGCTTTATCCCCATTCTCTATAATAGAACGTCTATGCTGTGGATCATTTGATAAACCTATTAACATAAATAATGATTTATTTCTATCATTGAATGCTGGAGAATCCAACATCTTAATAACTGGAAGAATGTCAAAATCAGCTTGGTTCACAATTAAAAGAGTACTCCCTAATACACGCATTACGTTATTTCTAACATATTCACTAGGATCCAACATTGAAGGTGTTAGAATCCTAATAAGCTCTGAACCATTTTTAATATGCCCTAATAAGAAAACAGCATTAGCTCGTCTGTCTTCATCAGGATCCAAATGTAATATTTTAATTAGTTTTTGCTTGTTTTTAGCCACTTCTCTTTGAAATATTTTTTTATAAGGTTTAAGCTGTGCATTTTCAAAACCATATGTATAATGATAAAAACCACAGCTTTTTGGATCGCCTAACTGGATACCTTTTCGGAATAATGCATGTCCCGTCTCTTCATAAGCAGTCCATTGTGATAATAATGTATCAAGCTGCTTATCTTGTTTAATTTTTACTTTATTATGTTTTTTCTGCTTAAAATTTTTAAAAAAAGTTAATTTCTTATAGTCGTTTTTTTCAATGACATTTACAGTAGTAAATACGCGTGCGTCCTGGTAATAGACAGGAGAAAAACTAATAGAATGAAAAGCTTTTATTTTATTTATACCTAAAATGATTTTCTTTTTAGATTTAATTAAATCTTCTGGGTTTGAGCCAGATAGATTTTCTGCAGCTAAACTAACAATACGTTGACTAGTTTTATGAATATCATCGCCAAATTTTTCAATAATTTTATTCGCTGTTTCTTCATCTGTTCCATACACATCTACGAAAGGATTTGCAAAAATAGAGACACTAAAAAATATAATGAATGAAAATAGAATTCTTACTTTTTTTTTAAACATATTACCACAATTCTGGGCTTAGATGAGATTTTAGAGCTACTTCTGTAAACTGTAATATTTCTTTTGAAAAATCTGTTATTGAAACACTATTTGTTTCTTCTCTATATTGAAAGTTTTTATTTTTATTAATCAAAAACTGGGTAAAGATGTCTAGCATCTTAATTTCTGGATTTAAATGTTCAACCCATAGAAACTGACCTTGCTCATTTATTTCAAGAAAATAATATTCATTATCTGGTGTAACAATAAAATCAAAACATCCGAATAATAGACCGAAATGAGACATAAACATTCTACATTTATGATCAATATCACTTGGAAGATCATAAAAATCAACGCGTAATTCATCATCAGGAATAGCACGCCAATCAAATTTTCCATCGGGATGCTCTTGCGATCGTAACTTGGCAGCCACAGCATAGATGCCAAAATAAGTTATTCTTAATTCGAATGCTTTATTTATTTTTTCTTGAAAAATACCTGGGGTACTTTGTAATAAATGATCAGGAGGCAAGGAACGTTCTGTTACCACTTTAACATAAGTTATATGCACACTATTGCTAGTTGGTTTCCAGGCTAAAGGATAAAAAGTTTTATAAATTGTTTTATTAAGACCGTTAGCTCTAATGAACTCCTTTATTTTAAAAGGACTATTTGAAATAAGAGTCTTTGGAATATTTAATCCACATTTCTTCGCCACCTCTAGCTGTAAAGCTTTACAATTGACTTTTCGTGCATTTTCACTTGCATTAATCCATAGGGCATTTGGGGCAATGATATTCCATAGTCCTTGAAATAGAGCTCTATTTTCTTTTTCAGAATTTTTCGTATCATCTACATGTAGAGCCTTTGATAAAACAGGGGCTCTGGGTCGTCGATACCAGACAAGATCTATATTTTGATCTTTTATCGAGAAATGCTTCCCCTGAGCTGTCCATTGTGTTGTATGCTGATTAATTTCGAATGTATGCGTTTGCTGGGTTGGAAAATCAGCAGTGTACCAAAGGAGGGCATTATGGCCTTTTTGCTGCATAGCTAGATGCACATAAATTGCATGTGTATCATCTGGCATTGTGGGGATAAGTATGTTTAGCATCAAATATAATATTTACAAATATTTACCATATATATGTTATATCGTAATATATATCACTTCCAACATCTTTGCGACTACCTGAAACTTTTGGTGTCTGAATGGTCTTTCCAGCCCCTGAAATATTCTTGAGCTCATCTTCTGTAAATTCTCGTGATTGCAGAAATGACAAAATACGATCGCTTTTACTCGGATCAGTCTTCTTAGAATTTTTCATGAGTACTCCTTTGCATTAAATTTAATTATGAAAAAATTAAGAATATACTGAAAATAAATGACTGTCAATATATTTCGTTAGAATCATTCGGGAACAAAATCGGCCCTCTACCCTTTACAGGAGAGGGACCGCTGCGGCGATGAGAGTAAAGAGGTTGTCAAATGCTTACTGCAACAGAATTGCTTTTTTTTAACTTAGTATGAGTCCAAAATACTAACGTCATGATAGTAATAAAAAGAATACTTAATAAAACTGAAACACGAAAATCTGTAGAAATAGGAACAAATTCTAACCATTCTAATGCTACATACCAATGTAAAACTTGTAGAGCAACCGCTACTACTGCTGCTAGAGAAATAGTAAAATAAGGATCAAAGTTTCTCAAAAGAAAAAAATCTAATATATTCATTTTCCCTGCGCCCAATACCCATTTAAATGTCGTAGTTAAATTTTTATAAGGAATACGGTACAGCATATTAGAGTAAGACTTTAAAAAACAAACCCACAAGCTCACAATTAATATTGACATTATTACTTCTAATAATACCAAGAAAAGATAAATAAACCATAAAGGTGCATTCATCTCAAAAAGCATTAAAACCATATAATTCCCTTCTCGAGCAAGATCAGGAGAGCATAATGCAGTCACAAACATATCTATAGTAGCACCCCCTAATACGACAAAGGTGCCTGCCCAAAAAAACATTAAGGGAACTCTGCCAGGCAGGGCTCTCAAAAGAGAAATTGAATAATAAGATAAATATATCAAGATTAATGTAAGGGCTTGCGCATAAATAACTCATACACTTTTTAAAAAATATGTTATCATACACGGTATGATTAAAACGGATATTATTAAATATTTTAAAAAAAAGCTTTCGTTTGTCAGCCCGCATCTCAACGAAAGAACACTCCGGATTTGGGCT
>CANJXG010000060.1 GCA_947478905.1 Coxiellaceae bacterium | reverse complement strand
CCTTAGGCATAACAAGCCAACCTGGAAAAACTGAAAAAACATACTATTAGTACTTAGTTGTCAAGCTGTAGTGACCCAAAACGGTTTTTTAGATTTTATCTTATTGATTTTTAAAGTATCTTTTTAAGTTTGGACAAAGATGGGTATAGGGCACTCAAAATCTAACTGTACTATCAGATTATCTAGAATTTTCTTTTGTTCAGGGGTTCCATTTTGCAGTTGATCGTCTGGTACCTCTTCTCCATCTTCAGCTTTTTTAGCTAAATGCTTATATACTTTATAAATAGAGACAGTAACAAAAATGACAGCAAGCAGCGCTGCAGCGGCAATAGCAAGCTGAACACCTAATGCGGCACCCGCGAACGCAGTAGCTGCAAATAAAGCTTGGCTTTGCACCCAAGCAGCAGCAAGCAAAAATTGGCTTTTTGCTAATAATGTAGAGGTAGTTACAAAAGAAACGATGGGTGCAAAGATGGGTGTCATATATACCTCTATAAAATACGTGTAAAAAATACGTTTAAAAAATCTATCTTAGAAAGTGAACTATACAGGATTTCACAGGAAACAGCAAGATATTTCTGTTATTTAGTTTTGAAATTCACGAGAAGAATTAAAAGTCAATATAAATCAATGTGTTGCAATTTTTCGCTGTTTAAGTGCACGCCTGATGTCAGGCAAAGCTTTCAAGGCGGCTATTTTTCCTGCTAGATAGAGATCCATATTATTTTTATCGTCAAAAAAGCCAAAAGAATCTACATCAGGGTGAATGAGTATATCTGCTTGGTGAGCTTGCCAACAGGCGAGGGTATAGTAAGAAATGTGAATACTTCTGTAAAGTAACTCAAAATTAGTAGTAACCGGATATTCTTCGGGTCGATTGCCAATATATACCGCAATAATTAATTTTGGATGATATTTTTTAGCAATTTCAACAGGTAATGGGCTAATTACACCTCCATCTACTAAAGTTTTACCATACATCTGTAGAGGTTCAAAGGCAAGAGGAAGCGCGCTAGAAGCATGGATAGCTGGGATAAGAGGGCCCGAATCTATAACATAGGTACGTGCAGCATTTACATCGGTGGTGACAACAGAAAGAGGGATCTTTAATTCAGAAAAATCTCTTGCATCAAGGCGCTTTGATAAATACCTTTTCAGGGCATGGCCTCGCATGAAGCCTTTAATGCCCCATAACATTTGAAGTCCATGACTTAAACACGGATCCAGTAGTTCTTGTTTTTTTATTTTTAATAAGTGATCGCGAAGGGCTATACTATCAGGTTTATCTGCATAAAAGGCGCCCACCATGCTACCTGCGCTGCAGCCTACAATTAAATTAATAGGAATACCTTCATGCTCTAGTACCTCTAAGACACCTGCATGGGCAACGCCTCGGGCACCTCCACCACTGAGTACTAAAGCAACATCGATATTTTTGATAGGTAAAGATTCTGGCGGATTAGCGGGCAGCCTAGGATACAGCGGTATTTGGCTACAGCCTGTATTAAGTACAGTGTTTATAAACAAAAGCAAGACGATTATTATCTTGTTGTTTTTTATCATTTTTTATTTTTACTTTTGAAATATTCGAATATAGATATTTAATCTTATCATAAATTTAAGCAGGATAGAGTGATTTTAGATGGAGCTATATTAGTAAATGTGCTAACATTTAAGTAGTAGATCCTTAAATAGTGGGAGAGTGTTTTTTATGCCAGATATTCTAAAAGAGCAAGAACGGTTATCAGCTGAGAAGTTTCAAGAATTAATAGGGTACGCTAAGAATATTAAAACACCATTTGAGTATTTACCAGCACAAATTTTATTACAAAATGTAGAACCCAATGTACAGTTATTAGAAATGTTTATTAAAAAAACAAGGGAACAGATCCTAAATTCTAAGGCTCAGGCGGTTATGATTGATAATAAAAAAATGCGTATTTTTGATGGGGATGCACCTCCTACAATCAATCCAAAAGATTTCTATGCGCGTGGTTTGGAGCACGCATCGGCCATGTTGAAAATAGCAAATTTAGAAGATTCACCTGTTAGTGAAGAAAATATTAAAAAATATATATTAAAATATACAGAAGATATGATTGAAATTACGGGGGGTACGCTTGACGACTTTAAAAAAGCAGAAAAGTGTACTTCCGAATTTATTGGAATGATGAGTTGGGAGCTTGCTCAAGCACGAGGAGGAAAAAATAAAGGATACGAACAGGCTTTTAAAGATATTAAAAAAGCAACTGAGTTGTACACTATGATTGAACCCAGTGAAGATGCTGTTTGTACGGTAATGAGCGTTAGATCTGGTCGTGAATTACAACTCAGTGAAAAACTCACTTTTACAGAGCCCGTAAAAACGTTAGAAGAAATTAAACAATCTGTTTGGTATGTTCAGTCTAAAAATAAGTATGGAGAGTGGTTTGAAAAATTTATGGCAAATGATGGTAATCGTCAACAAGTGTTGATGAGTTCTCCACCCTGTACTACGCGAGACATGCCTAACCCATCTAATGCCTGGAAAGAGAGTAGTATTTTTTTCGATGTATCTAATACTATCACACATAGACAATATAATACCCGTTTTGCGATTAGTTCACCTTTTGATATTAAAAAAAAATCAGCTAGGATTGAAATGGCAACGGATAGCATGAAAATGCTACTTAATACACAAGAGCTTGAGAGATTGGCACAAGAGTATATTGCTAAGTGGGATCAAGAGCCTTTTGGGCTAGAATCAAATCAGCCGATTACTATTCCTATTTTACATCAAACCTTGGTGGCGCCTACCTTTTTTTATGGGCCAGATAGAAATATGATGGCGGTGAAAAGAGAAGCAAATAAACAAGTTGTCGCTTATTTAGCAGGTTTAAATATAAAAGTTAATGGGCATCCGATTAAATTTGAATTAGGACAAGTGAATAATTGTGTCAATATGTGGCATCCCATGATTATACCCACTAATAATGATATTAATGATTCTAATAAGCTAGTGGCCAGATCAGCGGAACTTTTAGAGAATCTAGTTCAAAAGGCAGTGGACGATCCAATGCAAGCAGAAGTACAACCCATAATTGATTATTTGAATGGTCTTAATCGTTCTTGGTTGCCTATTGGTTTTTTTAAAAAATCTCCGACATGCCCTGAGGTAGGGGATGAATTCAAATTAATGATGCAAGCAGCAATTAATCTGAAAAAGCTGAATCATGAGACGTATTTTGGATGGGGGCTACGCAGAGTTAAAAATGCTGTTCGGATTAAAGAAATCCCGATTTTGGCACCTTTGGTATTTATTGCGATGTCACCAGTTCATATTTTAAGATATGTAGGTAATACCGGCATACGTGTTTTTACACATCTTGCATATAAAGCCCCTAGACGATGGATAGATGTGTTTAGCCCTACACGTAATAAGCAAACTGCTAAATCGGCTTATGAAAGTATTATAGCTAGTCAATTAGGTATGGTATTAGGGGGATGTAAAAGCGCGCTTGATAGAGCAGGAGAAGTAAATGTTCATAAGCAAGCCATGTTGCGTGAATTTACCGAAACGGGGCAGTTGTTTGATGCAGGGAGCTCAGATATAAAGTACTACCAGTATTTGGATAACTATGTAAATCCTATAGAAACATCTGATCATCAAAGAGCAGTTGCTGCTAATGGGGATGGAATTGGTGCTCGTAAACTGTGGGAATCAAGAACTGATTTTTATGTTAGTGCATCTGATGAACAAAATAGCATAATGAAGCAGGCGGCAACATTAAGAAAAGTATCGCCGCTCAAAAAAAAGGCACAACAAGCCATGATAGATAATTACGAAAAAGATGTTGCTCCACCTGAATTGCAAGATAGAGGGGTGGTTGATCCCCTTGCACCACTCGCATCTATTAAACCTAGTTACTCTAATAGATTATCAAATGTACCAGTTCCAATACTTTCTTCACCTTGTATTAGGCTTGAATCAATACAAAAAATTTTAGAGAATAATAATAGAAACGTGCGTATCTTAGAACATGATTCTAAGATGATAGTAAGCATGAATAGCTTAGGTATACCCCCTAATAATAATGGCTCTATGAAGAATACAGTGGGTAATCAAATTTTAATTTCCCGCATAAAAAGTAAATTATATTTATAAAATTATCCATGCAACGATATCCTCGTGCTCTCCTTTTCGCTAATTGAATCTTATTATTGATGCCTTCTAAAATACCAT
>CANJXG010000059.1 GCA_947478905.1 Coxiellaceae bacterium | reverse complement strand
GAAGCTGGTGCAGCAATTACTTTAACGTTTGCCGATGAAACAACCGCTTCAGCGGGTGTGGCAGATGAAAACGGTGAGTGGTCTTATAAAATGCTTGAAGGTGATTACACACCAGAGCGTTTAGCTAACATCACAGCAACTGCAAGTTTGGCAGGTAAACAATCAGCAACTTCAGAAGCGAAAACCAATGTCGTTACCGATTTTGAAGCTCCGACAGCACCGGTTGTTACGCCAATCGATACCACAGTTGCCATTACAGCAGGTGATGAAGTTCTGTTATCTGGTACTGTAAGCGTTGATGAAGGTGTGACTAGCGTTACTGTTTCTGTGAATGATGGTGATGCGGTTGACGCAACAACATTTGATGCTACAACGGGCGCATGGACTTACAAACTTACCACCGATGTAACATTAAACAGCGAATCTATCGTTGTAACCGCACTTGATGACGCATTAAATGGCACATCGGCAGACGCTCTTGTGATTGATTTAACACCTGCTGGACCACCAGCTGCTCCTGAAGCACCTGTTATTGTCAATAAAGATGTTAATGCTGATGGCGTTTTGAACATTGCAGAAGCTGGCACAACAATTACCGTTACCTCTAAGTTAAACGGTGTATTTACTGCAGACAGCGTTGAATTATTACTCGATGGTCAACCACTTACTGATGAAGCAGGATTTACAGAAGTTGTTGATAATGGCGTAGCAACGTTCACTATTTCTGCTGAATCAATCACTGAAGGGTTAGAACATACGCTTGAAACACGAGTTTCAAACTCAATGGGCGAAACAAAAAGTGACAACGGTACAATAGTACAACTTGATTTAACGGTTGCAACACCTGTTGCTGATTCTGTGAAAGACGGCAAAATCAGTGTCACCGGCATTGAAGACGGTGCGTCATGGTCTTACAGAACTGATGCCAGCAAACCCTTCTTTGCTGGCGGTACTGATAAAGTGATTGCTTTCCCAGCGGGTATTTCATCATTAGTTGCAGGTTTGGTAGAAGTCAAACAAGTTGACGAAGCCGGCAACGAAAGTGCTGTTGGTGTAAATGCAACGACGTTGACCGCTGAAATTACACACACCATTGCAAAATTGACAGACGGTACAACGTTTGCCGGTACTGCAGGCGTGAAAGATGTATTTAACATCGATTACGAAGCGAACTCAGCCGGTGCTTATGCGGCTTTCGACAACGTTACCATCACCGGTTATGTAAAAGGTGAAGACGTGTTGAATTTCCATAACACCAGCACAACAACGACTGTTGATGCAAAAGGCGTTGGTTTTGTTCCCGTTTCTGTGACTAAAAATGCAGCCGGTACAGATACCACAATTGACTTCAACGAAGATCCAGGTCAACCGGATGCAGCGATTACTTTAGTTGGTGTTGGTAAAGTGTCTGCACTTGTGAACCCTGTAAAAGTTGATGCGGATGTCTTCTTCATCTAAGTTTTAACTTTTTTACCTTCCCCGTTTTTAGCGGGGAAGGCTCTATTTTTAAATTTACCTAAGGAATAAAAAATGAAATCTTATATTGAAAAAAGTGACTTAAAGTCAGCGATAAACTTGGCAGGTCCGACCTCACTTTTTCTTACCAAAGATGTTTCACTTGCAGATTTAGCCAACCTAGTTGTTAACCTTTCAGCAACCGCTACGGTTGACTTAACAAAATTAGGCGCAGTTGCTGCTTCAAGCGTAAAAATCAAATTAGCCGGTAATCAAGCCGATTACACTTACACTACCGACGCAAACGGTATTGTTTCTGTTAAAAATGCTGCTGGTACTGAAGTTGCAAAAATTCCTGCTCCTGATGCAACCGCAACGGTTGCTTCAACTGTAAAATTAGACTTCGCAGATAAAGCCGATGCCGTAATTACTGTTGCTGCAGCGGGTGCAGATTTCACTGCAAGCACAACGCCTGTTAATGTTTCTGGTGGTACTGTTATTGCTCCTACTTTTACTATTGCTGCTGCAACAACTGCTGTAACTGAAGGCAATGCGTTGACATTCACCGTAACAAGTAGCTTGCCTGTCACCGCTGCAACACCAGTAAATTACAGCATTGAAGGTTTAGCACAAGGCATTGCAACGAAAGCTGAAGCGGCTGATTTCACTACGTTGAGTGGTGTGGTGACAATTCCAGCAGGTGCAAGCTCTGCAACGTTCACCGTCACACCAAAAAATGACAACACTGTTGAAGGTACACAAGGTTTCAAAGTGTCTTTGATTGGCAGTGATTATGTACCGTTATCTAACGCAGGTGCAGTAACCCCAACAATTTTCATCAATGATGGTGTTGTGCCTCTTAGTCTTCAATTAACTTCAAATATCGATTCAGGTGACGCTTTCACAGGTTCAACTGCTAACGATTCTTACAATGCAATTACCACAACAAGTGCTTGGGGTTTAACCTCTCAAGATACGCTTGACGGTGGCGAAGGTACTGATACTTTAACGGGTACTTACGCTGGTGGAAGCATTGATACAACAACGGCTTCGTTAATTTCAATTAAAAATATCGAAAGCATCTCATTTTCAGCTGGTACTTCAAGCGGCACACCAGTAGCGGGTGGCATTACGACAGATACCACTTTGTGGACAGGCGTTACGTCATTGTCAGCTCTTAGTTTTCAAGGCTCACAAAATTTAACTACAGCCGCAACAACAGATGTATCTGTTAATGCAGCCGCAACGGGAGCTAATACCATTGTTGTTCAAGGTGGTAAAGATGTCACGATTACCGCAACAGGCTTATCAACAGGTACTGTTACGGTAGGAACTGCAACGACTGCTCCGAAAGGCAATATCACCATCACTGCTTCACAAGGAAATGCTAATACTGACGATGTTTCTGCTGGTGCTATCAATGTATTCGGTGGAACAAGCGTCACGGTTACGGCAAATTTAAACGGTGCTGTGGATAAAACTATTACAGGCGGAGCAATCGCTGTAACAGGAACAGCCGATACAACAAAAGCCACCGTTACACAAACTAAAGCAGCGACTCATACTACTACCGTTGCTGGTGTAGTAGATGGCGCTGTCACTGTTAAAGACAAAAACTACGCTTCAACAAGTGACGCGGGTACATTGAAAGAAGTCACGTTGAATAACTACGGTAATTCAAGCATCAACTCAAGTGCGTTAACAACAGTTAGCTTGTCTGGCACAGCTGGTACTTTAAGCATTGAACGTGGTCAATTAACCGCTGTTCCAACGGCTAATGAATTAACGATTAACGTTAATGCGTTAAGCGGTACAAATACCATTACTGATGGCGAAGCAGCTTCTGATGACGGCTTTACAACGTTGAATATCGCTGCAAATACAGCGGCTTCAAACATTGCTGCAATCGTATTTGGTGATGCAACTACCGTTAATATTTCTGGTGATAAAGCCTTAACAATCGGAAATCAAACATTAGCAACACCTAGCGCAACGGTAAATCCTGCGATTGTTGTTACCAATACGGCTGGCGTAACCTTATCAACACCATTACTAACTGGCGTTGCTTTCACGGGCGGTGCGGGTAAAGATAGTATTTCAGTTGGTGCAACAACGAAAGTTATAAACATGGGTGAAGGCGATGATACTGTAACCGTTTCTGCTGCGGCATTAGGGACAGGTGGTGTAGTTAATGGTGGTGCAGGGAATGACACATTAGTTGTTTCTAACGATATTACTACTGTAGCAGGTTTCGCGGGAATTTCAGGCTTTGAAACCGTGAAATTAGGTAATGATGTTGATTTAACTTTAGCTGCATCTGTAGCAGGATTGACATCGATTAACACAAGTAACACATCAGCAAACGTTGTGACATTAAGCACTGGCTATGCTGATGCAACAACCGTTGTAATGACGGGTAATGCAGGCGGTGATGATAAAATTGTCAATGCAGCAAACGTTCAATTAACATTAGTTGCAAAAGCAGCTGATATTGATAGCGGTGTTACCATCACTGGTGGTACAGGCGTTGATACGATTAACTTAACGGCTGACAATAGCGGCGCAGGTGCTAACTTAACAGGTGTTACAGGTGTTGACACCGTTACGGTTGTAGCAGGTGTTGAAGATACGGCAGCGAGTTCTCATGTTACCGATGATATTAAAATCACTCTTGGTGCAGCGACGGTCGCAGCTGGTAAAACGATGGCTGTTAATGCCGCAGCGTTGACCAGTACAGAGGCAACCTTGACATTTAATTCAGGCGCAATGACGGGTGTGGGTTATGTGAACGTTACGGGCGGTGCAGGTCCTGACAGCATTACCAGTGCTGGCGTTGGTGATACATTGACAGGTGGAGACGGTGATGATGTTTTAACATTCGGTTTAACAGCCGTAGCGTTAAGTTCAACTAACTTCATTTCAGGTGGTGCAAATACCGCAGCAGGTAAAGACGTACTTGTTTTAGGTAAAGATATTACATCATCAGCAGCATTTACAAACGTGACAGGCATTGAAACGTTGAGATTAACTGATGGTGCGGATGTCACATTAACAACCTCTATTGCAACTACAGGCATTACGGCTATCGACATCGGTACAGATACATCGGCTAACATTGTTACCTTGAGTGCAGGTTTCACCGATGCAACCGTTGTTAATTTGACAGGTTCTGATGTTTCATCTAATCAAATTATCAACAATGCAGGTGTTAATTTAACCGTTAATGCAAATGCAGCAAACATCGTTGCTGGGACAATCATTACTGGTGGTACAAGCACTGGTACAGATGTTATCAATTTGAAAGCAGGCGGTTTAGCAGCAACAGATGCTCTCACTGGTATTGAAACCATTAACGTTGTGGCAGGTGATAATCCAGGTGACGATATTACAATCAATATGGGAACAAACAACACTCAAATCGATGCAGGTAAAACTTTAACTGTGAATGCAGCGGCGTTGATTGATACAGGTGCAACCTTGACATTCACGGGGACTACTGCCGAAACAAACGGTTACTTGAATGTTATCGGTGGTGCAGGTAGTGACACTATCGTTGGCAGTGCATCTAACGATACCTT
>CANJXG010000058.1 GCA_947478905.1 Coxiellaceae bacterium | reverse complement strand
TTCTACACTTACTACTTCCCAAGGTGCCCTGATCCCGAGTGCCATCGAAAATAAATACTCACTATTCATGTAATGCTCCAGCGTAATGTTACCTAACTTATTTCTTTAAGTACATTATACTCTAGCCACTCAGATCCTCATAGAGCCATTTGTTTTATTGTTTTTTAAATCCTCAAGCTGGTTTTTTAATTTTGCTATTTCCGCTGGGCTTGTTAATTTTAGGATTTCCTTATCTGCTATTTGATCTGGAATAGTAGATATATCGAATAAAGAACCTTTAAATGGTTTACCCTCTGGATTATGGATGATGTATTGGCCAGTTTTTAATAAATATATTTTGCCTGCTTTGGGTTTAGTAGGAAGTTTTGCCATAAAATCAACGGTAGACTGAACCGAGCTGGCTATAATCCAGTCAGACATTCTTTCTGCTATTTGCTCTGGAGTCAAAGCAGGCTGTCCTGCTGCCTTTTTTTGAGCTTCAAAGGCTTCTAACTCAGTTAGCATCTCTTTGAATTTGATTGTAACTACTTGGTTATCTAAAGCCATTTGAAACTACCTCATATAAATAAAAATTAATTCTTGGTAACTCTACTCTATTTAGGATAAAAAAGCAAATGTAATATTTTGTGATACACCGTATTGAGTGTATCTAAGTCTTTTGTTTTTACACATTCGTTGATTTGATGAATGGTTACATTTACGGGGCCTAATTCAATGACTTGGGTTCCTAATTTAGATATAAAGCGCCCATCAGAGGTGCCCCCAGAGGTGGAGAGCCTTGTGGATATATTATGGGTTTTTAGGGCTGCAATAGTGGCCTGTATTAGGGGACTGTTTTGGTCAGTAATAAACGGCAATCCCGATACATTCCATTTAAGCGTATAATTGAGTTTATGTTGTTCCAGCACTGTTTTGACTGTATTTTGAATACTTTCAGGGGTTACACTCGTTGAAAATCGAAGGTTAAAATGGACGTATAAATCATTAGGAATCACATTAGTAGCGCCTGTGCCAGCTTGGATATTAGATATTTGAAACGAAGTGGGATCAAAATCAGCGTTGCCTGCATCCCATTTAATATTATTTAATTCTGCAAGGGCAGGTAAGGCTAAAGGAATAGGATTGTTAGCCAGGTGAGGATAGGCAATATGGCCTTGTTTTCCATGAATCGTTAAATGTCCTCCTAAACTGCCTCGCCGACCATGTTTAATAGTATCACCTAGCTCAAATTGGCTAGAAGGTTCTCCTATTAGAGCCCAGGTAATTTTTTGATTTATTTTTTGAAAATGCTCCACCACAGCTTTTACCCCATATTCAGAAGGTCCTTCTTCATCACTGGTGAGTAAAATGGCAATGGTGCCTGGATGATCTGGATATTGTTGCACAAAATTTTGAGCGGCAATGACCATACTCGCCACTGAGCCTTTCATATCTGCCGCGCCTCGGCCATATAAATATTCACCTTTGAGGGTTGGCTCAAAAGGGGGGGAGTCCCATTTTTTTATATCACCCGTTGGCACGACATCAGTGTGTCCTACAAAACAAAAGACAGGCTCTTGCTTGCCATGCGTTGCCCATATATTGTGAACTTGGGCTGCACCTTCTCCAAAAGGAAGATGCTCTATCCTAAATCCTTGATTTTCTAAAATCTGGGCAATCAGTGCTTGGCACCCTGCGTCCAAAGGAGTGATAGAAGGACGTTGGATGAGCTCACAAGCAAGCGCAACTACTTTGCTTTCAAAAAGAAGACTCATAGGGTATCTCTTAATAATTCATTAATGCTGGTTTTAGATCGTGTTTTTTCATCTACTTTTTTAACAATGACCGCACAATATAAACTATATTTGCCATTCGCAGAGGGTAAACTTCCCGAGACCACAACGCTTCCTGCTGGAACTCGGCCATAACTTACCGTATCCGTTTCTCTGTCATAAATTTTGGTACTTTGACCTATAAAAACGCCCATCGAAATAACAGAGTTTTTTTCTACAATCACGCCTTCTACAATTTCAGAGCGCGCACCAATAAAACAATTATCTTCAATAATAGTAGGATTGGCTTGTAAAGGTTCTAGCACTCCCCCAATACCCACTCCACCTGAAATATGCACATTTTTACCTATTTGGGCACAAGAGCCGATGGTTGCCCAGGTATCGATCATCGTATTTTCGCCTACATATGCGCCTATATTCACATAACTAGGCATGAGTACCACTTGAGGTGCAATAAAAGCCCCCATGCGCACACAAGCAGGGGGTACTACACGAATTTTTAGCTTTTGAAAATCTTCAGAAGTATAATTGTGAAAGCGTAAGGGCATTTTATCAAAATAATCATTAAGTTGACCTGAGAACATTTGATTATCATAGGTGCGAAAATAAAGCAGAATAGCTTGTTTAATCCAAGTATGGGTTATCCATTGTTGGTTTTCCAAGCTCGCCACGCGTAAGATCCCTGTTTCAAGCTGAGCAATAATGAGTTGCAGAGCTGATTTTAAATCTTCAGGTGCATTTTGGGGGCTGAGTGTATTTCTGGTTTCCCAATGCTGTTCAATCAGAGCAATAAGGGTGGGTAGATTTAGATGCATAGGTATGGCTCACTTAAAAATATAAAAAATCATTATATTCTATTTTATTTATATTTCGTAAAAATCAGCTTAATATTAAGTAAAACTTATTATTTTTTAAGAAGTTAGCTTGAGAATAGGGAGTATTCTAAATTGATTCATTCACCTGGCCATATTTTTTGTCAAGCTTTTCAAAAAACTGCTACAGCTTGTTAGGATAACCAATGTTTTAACTAGCATGCCCTTGGGGTGTATATGTGAGGTAATAATTTTGCTTGTATAAAAAATAAACATAGTGTATTATGTCTCTACAAAATAGAGCAACATTATTATTAATTTTTAGTATGAGGGTATCTACATGAGTGTCATTACTACTTTAATTGCAACTATTGTTGCAAGTCCAATTTTTGCCTCTGCTCCCGTTCAAGCAGTTATTGCCGCTTTGGGATTGGGCGGAGCAACTGTTGCAGGACAGGTATTGGCTTTAGGTTTGATTGGGGCTCTTGGCATATTTGCTGTAGCTTTGGGTAGCTATATGCTCGTCAATAATAAAGGAATGGGGTTATGGAATTCACCATCAGAAAAGGATGGTGGCTCTGTATCTGCAGGGGAAGAAGAATCTGAAGAAGAATGTGAAGAGAAAGAAAAAGAAAAAGACGAGGGCCTAGAGAATAGAGACGAGACATCATCAAGAACTAGCGCGAGCAATTCAGGTATAGATGAAGACACGTCCTTAGAAGAGGACACGTCCTCAGAAGAGCACACTGTAGATCCAGTTAGGGTTCTTTTTCCTGAGATAAATTTTTCTCAAGCACACTGGAAACCCATAGCCGAAATTCTTGTTAAAGGACAGGTTGTGGACAATAGCTCTGATTATGAGTATTTGGTGGTTAGAAGAAAAAAATTAAACTCAAAAGCTTAAATTTAAAAAGCCTCTTTTAAAGCGGCTTTTTTTATACCGTTCAATCGAGTTTTTCCTGCTATGAAATAAGCGTAAGTGAGTTAAGCTAAGCAATTTCCATCTCCAAATTGGTTTGGTACATTTTACTGGATCGATTTAATAAAATTAATTATTAAAGTACGACTTTTTATTTTGAGAGATATGGTATGGGTGCTTTAGCGATTGGCCTAGAGGCCATCAAATGGTGTAGTATATTTTTTTTGTCAGAGGAATGCAAAAAAAGGGCAAAAAAAGCGTAAAAAAGTTGCTTTTTTAATTCCGCTCATGTATAGTTGACTTTCTGAATTTATCGAATTGATTAATCTTGATCGTTATGGAGTATTTTTTATGAATATTATCACCGTTATGGCTGCTCAAGCATCTCTTTCTTATTCTTCCTTAATGACTGCGTTAGGCTTAACGGGTGCTACTTTTATGGGGCAGGTGTTTGTCTTAGCTATGTTAGCAGTGGCTTGCATTCTGGCCGTATTAGCGGTTGCGACTACTTTAGTTTATGGCGCAAAAGTAATAATTGTTAGTTTTACCACACTAAAAAATTGGTTGAAGCCGGATGATCTAGATGATGAGTTAGACTTAGACTTTAGCGCTAAGTCTCAGCCTGAGGCTCGTTCTGCGCGTGCGCCTGCTCAGGCCTTTCCACAGGAGTTCGGGTGCTCCGAGGAGGAACAAGCTTTATTTTTGGGTGATCATGCTGAAGAGAATGCTCCGATTGTAAGTCAAGCACAGAACCTTTTTAATGTTCTAGCTCAGATTACTACCTGTATAGAAAACTTGAATAGCCAGCTGAACGAGGGTCATCAATTGGATGCTCAACAGTGTGCCTTAGCGCGCGACGAGCTGAATAAGCTAATAGTTTTAAAACAACACATAAATGAGGATCGTTTAGATGCATTTCAAGAAATAAGATATCAAGCAGTTGCTGCTATACTTTCGAAGGTCGAGAGTGATCCAAATCTGTTAGGAGTTATTGATTTAGATCAATATGCAGACTGCGTGCCTCCATCAAGCCCATTGGTTTCAGCTAATGCTGCACTTGCTTCTTCCTCTTCTTCTTCCTCTTCCTCTTCCTCTTCCTCTTCCTCTTCCTCTTCTTCTTCTTCTTCTTCTTCACTTCTTTTTTTAGCATCAGCATCAGCATCAGCATCAGTATCAGCAACAGTAGCATCGGTGCAAAGTGTTCCTTCAGAAGAAGACAATAAACTAGCTGTTTATTATGAGGCGTTAGAGAAAAGTATTAAGCCTGAATGTTTCAAGAAATACAAACTCAAGGCAGAACGAGAAGAGGTGGTTGTCATTTATAGTGCAACTACTGATGATAAGCTAGTTTATTTTCCGAAAGTAAATTTTTTGAAAGATTATGATCTTTATTTAAATAAGGCTAATGAACATAAATTGCCGCCTGCAGAACAACAACAAGAACCAGAAAAAGGTTCTCAGTCGTTGTCGGCCAGTTCAGTAGCGCCTTAAGTAATGAAAAAGAAGTATAGACACCCAGAATAAATATACAATTCAGTCTGTTAAAAACCAAAAAAAAACAGATTAAAGGTGTCTATACTTTGAGTTTTACAGTTTTATATTGTAAAGTCGACGATATTGTGAGAAATCATCAATACAAATAAGGCATCATTTATTTTCTGAATTTTTAAGAATAATGATTTTGAATCATTTAATATACCTAAGTTCAAATAACAAGTGCAACTCTGGAGCAGACTATCATTAAAATATTGAAATTGCAAATTTAGTTTTCACCATTTTTGGCATAAATGCTCTTACGCATCACCATTTTGCTTGTCAAGGATGGCATAGCCACCGTAGGCGAGCA
>CANJXG010000057.1 GCA_947478905.1 Coxiellaceae bacterium | reverse complement strand
TTCTATAATCTCTTTCTTAGCATTACGATTTGTCATGTTCTTATCTCCTCAATTAAATTTTTATTGATTCAATAAGAATAATATTTATGGGTAGGTTATGTCACACGTATTCACCGGAAGGACACGATTTATTCGCTACGCTCATTTAAGATAAGATCTATTTTTTTAAATTATTGATTGACTTGTTAAAAGGGAGTGGGGTGAGCCGCCGAAGGCGCGTGAACAAATTTCCCTCTACCGTTGCGGGAGAGGTCCGCCCCTTGGGCGGGTGATGAGGGGTTATGAAGCTGCATTCTGAATATTACTTTGAATTTCAAGAAATTTTTCTAAACTAAGCTGCAGTTCAGTTTGAGTTCACAAATAAATTATTATTTGAGTAATTTTTTCAAATAGTATCCTGTATAGGAATTTTTTGTTTTCGCTATTTTTTCAGGGGAGCCCATTGCGATGAGCTCTCCGCCTTTGTCTCCACCTTCAGGGCCTAAATCGATTACCCAATCAGCGGTTTTGATTACATCGAGATTATGTTCAATAACCACAATAGTATTGCCTCTTTTTTGTAAATGAGAAAGCACATTGAGTAATTGCTGTACATCGTGAAAATGCAAGCCAGTTGTGGGTTCATCTAAAATATATAAAGTGCGCCCTGTGTCGCGCTTGGATAATTCTTTAGCTAGTTTGACCCGTTGGGCTTCTCCTCCTGAAAGAGTCGTTGCACTTTGGCCCAAGGTAAGATAGGATAATCCTACATCCATAAGGGTTTGTAATTTTCGAGAAATTGAGGGGATAGCTTTGAAAAAAGTATAAGCATCTTCTACCGTCAGGGCTAAAATATCATGAATATTTTTTCCTTTATAGTGGATTTCTAAGGTTTGAGGGTTATAGCGTTGGCCTGCACATATATCGCATAATACATATACATCGGCTAGAAAATGCATGGCTACTTTTAAAACACCATCGCCTTCACAGGCTTCGCAGCGGCCGCCTTTCACATTAAAACTAAATCGCCCAACGGCATAGCCGCGAGAGCGTGCTTCTTGGGTGCCTGCAAATAATTCTCGAATGTGACCAAATACCCCTGTATAAGTCGCGGCATTAGAGCGAGGGGTGCGACCTATAGGGCTTTGGTCAATTCCCACCACTTTATCTAAGTGTTCTAATCCAGATAAAGTTTTATAAGGTTGATGGGCTCCTAATTGTGCACGATTTAGAAAATGTGCAGCAAGAGGATATAAAGTATCATTAATTAAGGTAGATTTTCCAGAGCCGGATACGCCCGTTACACAAGTAAATAACCCAATAGGAAATTGCACAGAGATGTTTTTTAAATTATTTCCTGTGACGCCACTTAGAGTAATGATGTGATCTAAATTTGGTACTTTGCGTTCTGTTGGAATATGGATTTTTTTAGCACCAGATAAATATTGCCCTGTAAGCGATTTTTTTGTCTTTTTAATGACACTGGGGGAGCCTTGTGCAACGATATATCCACCATGAATCCCAGCACCGGGCCCTAAATCAAGCACATAATCGGCTGCTAAAATAGCATCGGTATCATGTTCCACTACAATGACGGTATTACCAATATCTCTTAAATGTTTTAAAGTTTCTAATAACCTGTCATTATCGCGTTGATGCAGCCCAATAGAAGGTTCATCTAAAATGTACATAACGCCGACTAAGCCTGCACCTATTTGGCTTGCAAGACGGATACGTTGTGCTTCTCCACCAGATAAGGTATCGGCAGTTCTATCTAAAGATAAATAATTAAGGCCCACATCGACTAAAAATCCTAATCGTTGTTTTATTTCAATAATAATTTTATCCGCTATTGTAGCCCGTTGTCCGGTGAGTTTTAAAGTTTTAAAAAAATCAAGGGTATCAGAAATAGCATATCGTGCTATTTCGGGTAGAGAGCGATCTTGAATAAAAACATTGCGTGCTTCGATCTTTAATCGAGAGCCTTCGCAATGAGGGCAGGGTTGGAGTGTGAAATATTGAGAGAGCTCTTCTCGTACCGATTGAGATTGAGTATCTTTATAGCGACGTTCATAATTAGGAATAACGCCTTCAAAGGCTTGTTTATGAATACGGCTATCGCCTGCTTCATTGGTGAATTCAAATTTAATTTTTTCGCCATCATTGCCGTATAAAACGAGATTTTGTATTTTTTTAGGGTATTTATTAAACGGTTGATTAATATCAAACTTATAATGTAAACTTAACGAGTTTAGGATGCTAAAGTAATAAGTGTTACGGCGATCCCATCCTTTGAGTGCTCCGGCTGCTAAACTTAAACTTGGATCTGGAATGACCCGAGTAGGATCGCAAAACTGGTGTTGTCCTAGCCCATCACATTCCAGGCAAGCTCCTGCTGGATTATTAAAAGAAAATAGTCGCGGCTCTAATTCGGCTAAGGTATAACCACATTCTGTACATGCATAGTTTGCAGAAAATAAAAGCTCTTTAGTTGATTTGGAACCATTTACTATTTCAACACATGCTAATCCTTCGCCTAAACGCAGCGCAGTTTCAAATGAATCGGTTAATCGCGTTTTTAAATTATCGCGAATAGCAAGTCTATCGATAATAACATCGATAGTATGTTTTTTATGTAAATCCAGTTTGGGTACCTCCATAATTTCCATATATTGGCCATCAAGACGCACTCGGATAAATCCTTGGGCCGCTAAGCTTTGCAGTAATTGTACATGCTCCCCTTTGCGATTTTTGATTATCGGGGCCATTAAGATAATTTTGGTTCCCTCAGGCAGGGCTAATACTTGTGTAACCATTTCACTAACCGTTTTAGCTTCCAAAACGGTTTTATGGGTTGGACATCTAGCCTGGCCGACCCTTGCAAATAACAATCTTAAATAATCATATAATTCAGTTACCGTACCAACAGTTGAGCGCGGATTATGAGAAGTGGTTTTTTGCTCTATAGAAATCGCTGGAGAAAGCCCCTCTATATGATCCACATCTGGTTTTTCCATCACAGAAAGAAACTGCCTAGCATAGGCTGAGAGCGACTCTACATAGCGCCTTTGGCCTTCGGCATAGAGCGTATCAAAGGCTAAAGAGGATTTGCCAGAGCCAGATAGGCCAGTAATGACGATTAATTTATCACGAGGGAGGGTGACATCAATTGATTTTAAATTGTGCGTTCTAGCACCACGAACAGATATATTTTGCATGTAAATTTCCAGGATTAAACCAAACTTGATATTATACGGTATGAATTTATCTACCCAAAAACAAGTTAACCAACTCGAAAGTATGACGCCTGAAGAAAAACAAGCCACTGGGCTATTAGCCGGGCTTTTTTCTTTAAGGATGCTGGGCTTATTTATGCTCTTACCAGTATTAGCCTTACATATAAATGATTTTCCAGATTCCAATCAACAGCTGATTGGTTTAACTTTGGGTATGTATGGGTTAACACAAGCACTTTTTCAAATTCCTTTTGGTATTCTATCCGACAGAATAGGTCGAAAACCAGTGATATTCATCGGTTTGGTATTACTCTCTATTGGCAGTGTAATGGCTATGTATGCCACCAGCTTATGGATGTTAATGATGGCGCGTGCGATACAGGGTGCAGGCGCTATAGGGGCAACTGTACTAGCATTTGCTGCAGATTTAACTCGAGAGAGCGTTCGTTCTCGAGCGATGGCGGTGATTGGTATTACTATAGGAGCGTCTTTTGGCCTGGCAATGGTGCTGGGTCCTTTATTAGATGCTGCCTTTGGTTTGCCAGGGATCTTTGGTTTTACGTGTATTTTTTCTATATTAGGAATGTTTTTATTGTATTTTTTGGGCCCGGCTGAGGATGGCGCAGATGGCACCATCAGTGCTTCTTATTTAAATACAACAGAACAGTCTGTTGCAGCACAATTATGCGGTGTTTTAACGAATAAAAATTTAATGTGTTTAAATATTTGCATAGCCTGTCTTCATGCGAGTTTTTCAAGTTGTTTTTTGTTTATCCCTAATATCATTGTTGATTTTTTGGAAAAATCAGCGCATCAAAGTTGGCAAGTGTATGTGCCGGTGTTAGTGGGTGCCGTACTTTTAATGACCCCCTTTGTAAGATTTGCTGATAAAAAACAAAAATTACAATCTAGTTTATTAACTAGCGTTCTCATTTTTGCGGGATCTATGTTTTTATTATTATTTCTACATTCAAAAATAGGCGTATATGCTGGTCTTATTGTGTTTTTTGCAGCATTTAGTATCCTTGAGTCCCTTTTGCCCGCTTTTGTTTCGCAATTAGTTCCAAAAAACCAACGAGGAGCCGCTTTAGGGGTGTATTCCACCTTCCAATTTTTAGGAATATTTTTAGGCGGTGCCGTAGGCGGGATGGTACAACAAACTTATGGTTTGTTGGGACTCGCATTATGGTGTATGATTTTAGTTTTATTATTTATAGGAGCAATAGGGTATGTCAAGAGGTATTAATAAAGTCATTTTGATTGGTCATTTAGGAGCCGATCCAGAAATTCGTTATATGCCCAGTGGTAGCGCAGTAGGAAATGTATCGATAGCAACCAGTGAAAGTTGGAAAGATAAACAAACAGGTGAAACACAAGATCGTACAGAATGGCATCGTGTTTGCTTTTTTAACCGGTTAGCTGAGATTGTGGGCGAATATTGCCGTAAGGGATCAAAAATTTATATAGAAGGCAGATTGCAAACTCGTAAATGGCAAGATCAAAATGGGGTAGAACGGTATACTACCGAAATCATTGCTAATGAAATGCAAATGTTAGATGGTAAAGGCGCTCAATCTGGCGCTCCAATGAGTCAACCAGCCCAAGCAGGTATGTCTAGAGCACCATCAGAAAATGCAGCACCGGCTCCATTATCACAAGAAGCTTTTGAAGACGAAATGCCGTTTTAATAACAATGCTCATTATTGATAGAGATCAATAATGAGCATAAATATTTGCTGGATGCTACAAGCATTTGTTGCATGCTTTTTATAACTTATTTCAAGTGTGCAGTATGCTAGTCTTTGGGTACTCATCTTGCCTATAGATAGGCTCATTGTTATGCCATTAATGAACCAAGTTCAAAAAAGTCTCTTAATGGATCTTGTATCATAGTATCTTGAGCACTATCTAAATATTCTCTATTTGAATTATTTATTGTATTTAAAGTAGGCACCTCTAGTAAAATATTCAAAGAATGATCACTTGATGATTCTAAATCAATTATTTCATTCAGTACATATGGTTTTCCTTTTAACGCATTATTAGAAGAGAATTGAGCGTTTAATGCAGACTGTTTAGACTGCATGCTGAAAAAAGAATTGTTTCCAAAATAATTACTGCCTCCTCCGTAACCGCCACCAAAATAACCGCCACCACCCCAATTATAATTTCCTAATCCAAAGTTAGAATCAATAGGGAGCTGATAATTACTTATATCAAAATAATTAATATTTGAATTATAATTGTCTATACTAAAATTATAAGGTTCAATATAAGTGCTAGGTGTAGAAAAATCAATTAAATTATAAGAAGGCACATAAGGCTCAAAAAAAGTATTATTTATTGGACCAGTAGAGACTTCATAACTAACGTTATTTGCTGCAGGGTAATAGCTACTATCTAAATTTAAAAAATCTAATTGTGCATCTGTATCTTCTAGAGATTGCATCATTATATTAGTCTTGATGGGATCATAATAGTCTCCTCTTGTTTGAATCC
>CANJXG010000056.1 GCA_947478905.1 Coxiellaceae bacterium | reverse complement strand
TTTTCTGATGAGTTGCTTCTTAGTGTTGCAAGTGGAGGACTTCAAGTTTCACAAGATCTCATTCCTTTTGCTTTTAAAGTAGCCAGCAGGGCATTAGATGCTTCAAATAAAGACTCGGTGATTAAAATTATGGAGCAAGCTAAAAAAGCTTTTACCCCACTGGCTCCCATGGTTAAGGAGAAAGATGGGGTAGAATTAACAGCAGAACAGCTCAAAATGCAAGCTACAAAACGCAATGTAGACAAGCAGAAAAAAGAAAAAGAAATTAGCAGTTTAGTAAATTCAGTTTTAAATCTAAAAAATAATGATCCTGCCTTAAAACAGCTCATTGATGAGGGCTTCCCTACTATTTTAGCGAAACACTCTGAGCTTTTAGGGGGACTATTAGATGAATTTCTTAACAAAACCACATTAGGGAAGTATGTGGATATTCGAGCAAAAGATTATTTAGAGGTGGCGAGCAGACACATCCCTAAACTCATCGACATTGCTCAATTATACAATGACAAACAATATACTCGTATGTTTAAGACTCGTATGTTTCTGAAGGTCTTTCCCTTAATATTTAAAAAAGGAGTATTAGCGCTGATGATGCCTTTGTTAAGTTATCACTATCAAGAAAAAAGCCAATGGGGATTCACACGTCGTTTGCGTGCTCAGGGCTCTATCAGAAAAACATTGAGTAAAATGCTCGCCGTGCCTAAAAATGCTATCGCTGCAGAGCCCCCTAGAAAGCTAGATTTAGGCGCAAAGTTAGCAACGCACCGTCATACCGGTAATTCTACTTTAAATTCTACTTTAAATTATTCTTTAATTAATAAAGATTTTAGAGGAATACATTTTTCTTTTAAGCCAGAGGTAAGCTTTCAAAATTGTATCCTAGATGGGTTTAAGTTTAATAACGCAAAATTAAATACTTCATTTGACGATAGTGAGATCAGAAATTGTGATTTTACGGGGGTCATTTTTACAGGTAGTGTTAGTTTTATAGGAGCTGTAATTGATGAGCGTTCTTTAAAGACTTTAATACCTGCTATAGAAGCGTATAATAAAACACATCCAAATACACCAATAGAGACTAACATAACGATAGCTAATTCAGAGGAAAGCTTTCAAAATCGCACCCTAAATGGGCGTAATTTTAATAACGCAAAATTAAATAGTTCATTTGCAGGTAGTGAGATCCAAAATTGTGATTTTACGGGGGTTGTTTTTACAGGTGCTGTTAGTTTTATAGGAGCTGTAATTGATAAGAGTTCTTTAGAGACTTTAATACCTGCTATAGAAGCGTATAATAAAACACATCCACAGACACCTATAGAGACTGATGGAATAATAGCAATACCATCAGAAGAGCCTGGGGTTTCTCATAAACACCAGCCATAAAATTAGTTGTGTATCTATCTTATCCTGATCTAAGTTGCATCTTAGCGTAGATTAGTATAAGGTGAATACCTTGATCTTATATTATTAATTTACTATAAACAAGGTTTTCAACTAATGACTTCCAAAATAAATACTACGTCTGACTCCTCATCTAGTCCTACCTCCACTTCTTCTTGGTACCCATGGCTTATATGTGGTTTAGCCGCTGCTTTTTATTGCTATGAATATTTGCTGCGTATTGCCCCTAGTGCAATGATTCCAGAATTAATGAGTACTTTTGGCGTTTCTGCTGCCTCTATTGGATTGTTAAGTACTTATTATTTTCTTGCATATACACCAATGCAGTTTCCAGTGGGTGTATTAATGGATAAGTACGGCCCTCGGCGTATTTTAACCTTAGCGGTTTTATGCTGTGCTATTGGAATGGGCTTAATGGGGTTAAGCAGTGCTTTTCAAGTTGCTTTAGCAGGTCGATTTTTAATTGGATTTGGTTCTGCTTTTGCGTTTGTCGGCGTACTTAAGCTCGCTACTTTATGGTTGCCTGCAAATCGTTTTGCTTTTATTGCTGGGCTCACAACCACGCTGGGTATGATTGGAGCCATGTTTGGGCAAAATATTTTAAAATCAATGGTGATAGTAAGTGGGTGGGAAAGTACCATTATTTATTTTGGGCTTATAGGATTTATGTTAGCGCCCATTATATGGTTTGTAGTGCGAGATACACCCCATGAAAGTAGCCAAACACCTCAAGAAATTGAAAAAAATAAGTTGAGCTATGGCCAGCTTTATCAAGATATTCTTAAAGTATTTAAAAATCATCAGATTTGGATTAATGGACTCATTGGAGGGCTTATTATATTACCTACCACTATTTTTGCAGAGTTATGGGGTGCTCCGTTTTTAAAACTGAATTATGGTTTTACAGAACAATCTGCTGTATTGGCAACCTCGATGATTTTCTTAGGGTGGGCTGTAGGAAGTCCTTTAATGGGCTTTTTAAGCGATCATTTTAAACGTCGCCGAGCGCCTCTTATATTAGGCGCACTAGCAGGGATGGTGGTATTTTCTATTGTATTATATTCGAGTAATTTGCCTGATTATATGGTCTTTGGTTTATTATTTCTTTTTGGTGTAATCTCAAGCGTGGAAGTGATTGTTTTTGCCGTGGCCAGAGAGAGCTCTCCGGCATCAGTTGCCGGCACCGCCATTGCTATGACCAATTTTTTAGTAGTGTGTGCAGGGCCATTTCAATGGGTTGTAGGAAAATTATTAGATAATTTATGGGATGGTACTATGGTGGCTAGCCAACCTTTATATACCATTGAAAATTATCATGTTGCGTTACTATTATGCCCTATTAGCATGTGCTTAGCTTTTTTATTAGCTTTTACTTTAAAAGAAACCCATTGTCAGACTTTTTTAGAAAAAATAGAAAACTAACTTACTATTTTTTTTAAATTAGTGTATAATGCAAAATAAATATTTTAAAGTAAATAGGAGTTAGCATTGTGAGTTCACCTTTATTTAGGAAAGAAGCCGTTGAGCATCAAAAAGAGAGATTATTAGGGGATGTACTACTATTTCAGCCCTTATCTTTTAAAATATTAACGGGCATTGTAATGGCTATAGCCCTTGCAATAGTGATTTTTTTATTTTTTGGTACCTATGCACGTAAAGAAACTGTACAGGGATTTTTAGTTCCAGATAAAGGGATTGCTAAAATTTATGCGCCCCAAGCTGGAACTGTCTCTCAAGTGCATGTACAGCAAGGACAAGCGGTGGTTGCGGGTCAAAAATTATTTACTTTAGTTACCGAGCGCTCCTTAGAAGGAGGGGATGATGTAGATAGCTTATTATTACAGGAGCTCAATCATTCACAGCAAGATCTGCAAAATCGTATTCAAGGGCAAGGAGAAGTTAATGAGTCTGATAGCTTGCGCTTGCAAAATCAAATTACAGCTTTAGAGTCTCAGTTAAAACAAACTTCAGAAGGGTTAAAATTACAAATAGAACGGGTTAAAATAAGCGAAACTCGGGTCGGAAAACTTAAAACACTTTCTAAGTCAGGATATTTATCTGAAATGGATTATCAAAAAGTCTATGAAGATCATTTAACCCAACAACAGCAATATCAAGAATTAATAAAAGCAGAAACCAATGCAAAAACAGAACTGATGACACTCCGTTCTGAATTGAGTCAATTTCCAACACATGCTAAAACCCGTATTTTAGAATTAGAAAAAGCTTTATCTGAAACCAAGCAACGCCATTTAGAAGTACAAGGCCGAAAAGGTGCGGAAGTCCGTGCCCCGATTGACGGTATTGTGGATGCGCTTATGGCTAAACCGGGTCAATTTCAAGGTCAAATGCAGCAAATGCAGCCTTTGCTTGCGATTATCCCTAATCATTCTACTATACAAGCTCAACTATGGGTTCCCACCCGAGCAATGGGCTTTATAAAAGCAGGACAAACCGTGCGAGTCCGCTATGCTGCTTTTCCCTATCAACGATATGGGGTGCATGAAGGTGTTATTCATTCGATTTCACAAAATATTTTAAATCCAAATGAGTTAACTACTCCTTTAGATATAAAAGAGCCGGTTTATCAGGTGATTGTTAATTTAAAAAAACAGCATATCAGTGCCTACGGTAAAAAAATGCCGCTTCAAGCAGGCATGATGATTGATGCAGATATTATTTTAGAAAAACAATCATTATTTAGATGGATATTAGATCCCATCTATACAGTTAAAGGGAAGGTGTAGCCATGCAACAGGTATTAGATTTATTAAAATTTTCCAATAAAAATAGATTGAGCATTATTTTGCAAACCGAAGTTGCAGAATGTGGATTAGCCTGTTTGGGAATGATCGCCAGTGCCCACGGCCATAAAATTGATTTAAATACACTCAGGCGTCTATATCCGACTTCCTTAAGAGGGTCAACATTACAAAGTTTAATGCAAATAGCCGATAAGATGCATTTTTCTTGTAGGCCTTTAAGGTTAGAACTAGAAGAGCTTAATCAGTTACAAATGCCTACTATTTTACATTGGGATCTGAATCATTTTGTGGTTTTAAAAAGCGTGAATACCAAAAGTATTACTATTCACGATCCAGCTCAAGGTGTGCGCCATATTCCTATAGAAGAGGTTTCTAAGCATTTTACAGGAATTGCTTTAGAGTTAACCCCTTCTTCAAGCTTTAAAGCTAAAGATGAAGTGCGTAAAGTATCTTTATCGGCTTTTTGGAGTCGTATTGTTGGCTTAAAACAGGCGATGTTGAATGTTTTTATGTTGTCTGTTGCATTACAATTATTCTCTTTGATTAGCCCTTATTATATGCAATTAGTGGTTGATGAAGTCTTGATGCGATCAGATTGCAATTTATTGACGGTGCTGGCCATTGGCTTTTCAATAATTATGTTAATCAATATTGGCACAGAAACTTTACGTTCGTATGTGGTTTTGAAACTAAGCTCTATGCTCAGCATTCAAATGGCTTCTAATTTATTTAGACATCTTATTCGTCTTCCTTTGTCTTTTTTTGAAAAACGCCATATAGGAGATATTGTTTCTCGTTTTGGCTCACTTTCTAAAATCGAAAGCTTTTTAACCCAAGGTATTGTTCAAGCCTTAGTCGATGGCATTATGAGCATTGCTACCTTAGTATTAATGTTTTTATATGGTGCACACTTAGTATTTATTGTATTAGGTGCGGTCACAGTGTATGGTTTGATTCGTTTTGCTTATTATTATCCTTTAAGAGCGATAAACGAAGAAAGTATTGTGAGTAAAGCCAAAGAAAGTTCTAATTTTATGGAAACCATTCGAGGCATTCAAAGCGTTAAAATTTTTGGTAAAGAATCACAACGTCAGGTACTTTGGCAGAATCGATTTGCCGATAGTATGAATGCTGGCATCCGGCAAAGTAAAATGGGTATTGGTTTTAGTTTATTAAATTCGGTCTTATTTGGCCTTGAAAATATTATAGTGGTTTATTTTGGCGCTAAAATGGTTATGGCAGGTGGGTTTTCAGTTGGTATGCTTTATGCTTTTATGTCGTATAAAAGTCAGTTTATTTCCCGTATTGTTGGATTGATTAATAATTTAATCGAAGTAAAAATGCTCGGACTACACTTAGAACGTTTGGGAGATATAGCATTAGAAGAACAGGAGCCTCAAGAATATTTTGAATTAGAAAATGCACCTTCTATTCAAGGTGAAATCAGGCTTGAAAATATTTCATTTCAATATAGTCAAGAAGAGGCTTTTATATTACAAAATATTAATGTCACCATTAAAGCCGGAGAATCGGTAGCCATTATCGGTCCTTCAGGATGTGGCAAAACGACGTTAATGAAAATTATGATGGGTTTGTTTAAGCCAAAAACAGGCACTATTTATATAGATAATAGTCCATTATCTAATATAGGGAACAAAGTATATAGATCGCAGTTCGGTGCGGTGATGCAAAATGATCAGTTATTATCTGGCTCCATGAGTGAAAACATTTGTTTTTTTGAACCAATGATAGATGATAAGCGAATCCAAGAAGTCTCTATGATGGCAGTGATTCACCAAGATGTGATGAAAATGCCTATGGGATATAATACGCTTATTGGAGATATGGGAACGAGTTTATCCGGTGGTCAAAAACAACGCGTATTATTAGCTCGAGCTTTATATAAAAATCCCGCTATTTTATTTTTAGATGAGGCAACCAGTCATTTAGATATTGCCTTAGAGCAAGCCGTGAATTATGCGATTAAACAGTTGAAAATGACTCGTATTATTATTGCACATAGACCTGAAACCATACGATCAGCTGATCGTATTTTGGTGCTTACTCCACAAGGGTTAGTTGAGCAAACAAAAGAAGTTGCAGGGCTTTCTAATAAATCTATAGAAACAGCTTGAAACACACTAAATCTGACTATAATAGAATGGCACTGAAATAAGAAAATAGTTCTGATTTTTTCATCATATTTAAGCCGCTGCCTCGATCTTAAAGTGTAGAGTAAGTTTTTTAACTTCTAGTTTTGCACAATCTATTGTAGGGGCCGGTCACCGT
>CANJXG010000055.1 GCA_947478905.1 Coxiellaceae bacterium | reverse complement strand
TTGATAACAGAATAATTTCCATATCTATACTGGGCCGGCACGGTGACCGGCCCCTACGTTAGATCGAATCAAACTGACAAGTCGACACACTTATCTTGCTCTATAAATATGAAAAAATCAGAACTATTTTCTTATTTCAGTGCCATTCTCTTTTAAACCCCTCACCCGCCCCTTCGGGGACTCCCTCTCCCGTAACGGTAGAGGGGAAAATTTATTCGTTTCACTCATACCAGATTTAGATCTTAGTGAGCCTTGCGAACCAGCTCTCCCCTCTACCGTCACGGGAGAGGGAGCGCCGAAGGCGATGAGGGTGAGGGGGTTTAAAAATTTATACAGTTTTATCGTGCACTATTCTAAAGAGTGCTTCCAAATTAAACTCGCCATTCGCCCCGTTATAGTATCTCGTCTAAATGAATAAAAATCATTAGGATTTGAGTAGGTACATTGGGAGTTTTGATAGATATTTTTTGCTAGCACGCCTTCATTTTCTAATAAACCCTTCGCTATTTGATGCAGATCGCCTAAATACTTATTATCAGATAATGGTATAAAAGCGTTCTGATCTCTAAATTGTAATCGCACCTCTTGCCCTACCTCAAAAGCATTTGGCCCTATACAAGGTCCTAGCCATACTATAATGGGGGAAGCACTGTGCATTTTAAATAGCGCTATGCTTTTTTGAATCAATCCGCTAGCCATACTACGCCAACCGCAATGCAACGCAGCAATAGCCAATCCTGCTTCGTCGCACAATAAAATGGGTAAACAATCTGCGCTCATAATCACACAAGCACGATCGGCTTGGGTCGTAAAACTGGCGTCATATTCTAATGATTGGGTTGGAATAAACAAGGGGTGCAAATCTAAATTTAATATTTCAGAACCATGCACCTGTGTTAACCAAGCAGGTTCATTTTTTAAGGCTAATTTTTGCTTTAACAACGCTCGATTTTGAGCAACATGACTAGGATTATCGTTTACATGATTGCCTACATTAAAACTGCTATAAGGCTCTAAACTCACACCCTGTGCCCGTAAAGTATAGGCAGCTTGAATAGAAGCAGGTACTATCCAATTAGGCTTTAAGATCATAGCATTATAATGCTTTCAATAAAGCCTGCATATCTGCCGGTAAGGGTGCTTCCCATAGACATTCCTCCTGAGTTAAGGGGTGTATAAATCCTAATGATCGCGCATGAAGGGCTTGACGCCCAAAAGATTCAATCATATCTCGTAGTGCAGGAGTACATCCCTTTGGAAAACGTCTTCTTCCTGCATAGAGCTGATCTCCAACAATAGGATAATTAATATGATCCATATGCACCCGGATCTGATGCGTTCTGCCCGTTTCTAATTGTACATCTAAATGTGTATGTGCTTCAAATCGTTTTTTCACACGATAATGCGTGACTGCAGGTTTGCCATTTTTAGTATTCACTGCCATTTTTTGGCGACTTTTTTCATGACGACCAATGGGCGCATCCACGGTGCCACCCGCAATCATAGTGCCATTGACAATGGTTTCATAACAGCGTTTTATGTTTCTTAACTGTAATTGCTCAACCAAATAAGCGTGTGCCGTTAAGGTTTTAGCAACCACCATTAATCCGGTAGTATCTTTATCGAGGCGATGCACTAATCCAGCTCTTGGTAGTTTAGCTAAATCATTGCAATGATATAATAAACCATTCACCAAAGTACCGGTCCAATTGCCTGCTGCAGGATGAGAAACTATGCCAGTTTGCTTATTAACGATAATTAAAGCTTCGTCTTCATAAACAATATTTAAATCCATACTTTCCGGAATATAAGCTATACTTCCAACTATTTCTGCGATAATAGAGACACGCTCTCCCCCTATAATTTTATCTTTGGGTTTAAGCACAGCGCTATTTATCCTGATTTCTCCTGACTTTATCCAAGAACAGAGCCTAGCACGCGAATATTGCGGTAATAAATTGGCAATAGCCGCATCTACCCGCCAACCAGATAAGGTTTCAGGGATAATAAGATCATGATTAAATCGAGTTGAATTGCTGGTAGTATTCATTATATGATGTTCGTATTCTATTTATTACTATTATTAAAAATTAATCGTCTATTCTAACACAAGATGCAAAACCTAAAAAAAAAATTACTTCTCCCCTTCTTTCCAATTTTATTCTCTTGCTTATGCCTTACAGGATGTGCAACCAAAGAAAAAGAAGATCCTTATAAAAATTTAGATGCTCAACTTATTTATAATTCAGGCATTAAAAATTTAAAAAAATATAACTACCCAGAAGCCATTGCGGACTTTGAAGGCCTAGAATCACACTATCCTTTTGGGGAATATACAGATAAATCTCAATTAGGCGCTATTTATGCGCATTATAAGCAAAATGAGTATCCTGAAGCTTTAGCCAGCGCCGATCGTTTTATTCGAGTACATCCACGACATGCGCATGTCGATTACGCCTATTATATGAAAGGACTCATTCAATTTGCCGAATCTATTGGGTTTATTGCTAAATATTTCCCTATGGAACGATCTGAGCGAGATTCTAAAGCCGCTGAAGAAGCCTTTGAAACCTTTACTTTATTAATTAATCAATTCCCCAAAAGTCGCTATGTATGCGATTCAAGAAAAAGATTAATGTATCTATACACGGTCATTGCGGAAAATGAACTGCATGCTGCAAAATATTATTTCGAACGAAAAGCGTATATCGCTTGCGCCAATCGCGCCAGCACCATTTTAGAACGTTTTCCTCAAAGTTTTGTTACCGAAGAAGCGCTGGCTATTCAAGTCAAAGCGTATCGAGAATTAGAACTGTTCGATCTTGCTAATGATAGCTTGGCTGTTTTAAAACTGAATTACCCCAACTCTACTTATCTGAGAACATTATAATATGCGTACTTCCCATTACTTATTAGCGACTATGAAAGAAACACCAGTTGATGCCGAGCTCATCAGCCATCAGTTAATGCTACGGGCAGGGATGATCCGAAAATTAGCCTCCGGTTTATATACTTGGCTTCCTTTAGGGTTAAGAGTGCTACATAAAGTATCCAATATTGTACGTCAAGAAATGGATAATATTGGCGGACAAGAAATTCTTATGCCTGCTATTCAACCTGCTGAATTATGGCAAGAAACCGGACGCTGGGATGTGTTTGGTCCGCAATTATTATGCATGAAAGATAGACATCAACGGGCTTTTTGTTTTGGTCCTACCCACGAAGAAGTCGTGACCGATTTAATGCGTAAAGAATTGCGCTCTTACAAGCAGCTTCCTTGCATAGTGTATCAAATACAAATGAAATTTAGAGATGAAATTCGTCCCCGTTTCGGTGTGATGCGTGCTCGAGAATTTTTAATGAAAGATGCCTATTCTTTTGATATAGATAAAAATAGTTTACAACAAGTCTATAATAATATGCGTATGGCTTATAGTACGATTTTCACCCGCTTAGGTTTGAAATTTAGAGTAGTATTAGCAGATAGCGGCGCTATTGGCGGAAGTCAATCGGAAGAATTTCATGTATTAGCCAATTCAGGAGAAGATGCGATTGCATTTTCAACACATGAAGAAAGTAATTATGCAGCCAATGTTGAAACCGCGACGAGTTTAGCGCCCGTTCAAAACCGACCTTTGCCTACGCAAAATCTAACCACTACCCAAACGCCTACTATAAAAACGGTTAGCGATCAGGCCCGTGCAATGGGGATCCCTGTTCATAAAATTATAAAAACCCTTTTAGTAAAAGGCTGTTTACCACAACAACCCGTTATTGGACTTTTAGTGCGCGGAGATCATGAATTAAATGAAATTAAAGCTGCTAAACTTCCTGAAGTACTGAGCCCTTTAACCATGGCCAGCCTTGAAGAACTAGAAGCCATTGCCCATTGCCAACCCGGTTTTGTAGGTCCGATTGGGTTATCTATTCCTATTATTGCCGATCTAGAAGTCTTTAATTTATCTGATTTCTCTTGTGGTGCAAATCAAACCGATTCTCATTATATAGGGGTCAATTGGGAGCGTGACTTACCCCTGCCTAGTCGTTTTGAAGACTTGCGCAAAGTGAAATCAGGAGATTTAAGTCCTGATGGCAAAGGAAGCTTATCTATTTGCCGAGGCATTGAAGTAGGACATATTTTCCAATTAGGGAATAAATACAGCGAAGCAATGAACGCAAGAGTGTTAGCTGAAACGGGTAAGCCCCAAAGTTTAGAAATGGGATGTTATGGAATTGGCGTGTCTCGCATTATTGCCGCAGCTATAGAACAAAACAATGATCATGCCGGTATTATTTGGCCAGATGCAATGGCCCCCTTTTCCCTTGCTTTAATTCCAATGAATTATCACAAATCTGAAAAAGTAAAAAATTTAACGGATAAGCTGTATCAAACCTGTAAAAAATATGGCATTGAAACTATTTTAGATGATAGAGATGAACGTGCGGGTGTCATGTTTACAGACATGGAACTCATCGGGATCCCTCATCGTATTGTGATAGGGGAGCGCGGTATTGATAAAGGTGTTTTAGAATATAAAAATCGTAAAACAGGCGAGCAACAAGATATTAAATTTAATGCTGATCTTAATGATCAATCCCAGCTTGATACCTTTGTTGCTAACCTCTCTACAATATGGTCTGAATTAAATTAACTATATTTTTGTATTGCTTTTAATAAAGAATGTTCGCTTTGGGGGCCTAATAAGGGCCCATGAACTTGTCCTGAAGGACTGATTAAATAAGTACTGGGAGTACCCACTAAAGAATCCACTAAGTGCATAGGATCGGTTTGCAAGATAGGAAATTGAATTTTTAAATCTTTTGCCATTTTTTGTAAGGTTTTGTGATCTAATAAATCAGAATTAATCCCTACTAACACAATTTTATCTTGATTATTTTTATGAAAAGCATTTAAATCTGGAATTTCTCTTTTACAAGGTCCACACCACTGAGTCCAATAATTCACAATAGTCCACTTACCCGATTTATTAGGTAACTCAATTGCATTATTGTTTAAGTCGTGTGCAATTTTAGCATCAGATAACACCATTTTTGATGGGTTCATCGCGTAGCTTACATTACACAGTGCTCCCGTTAAGCTCAGCCCTAATGTAAATAAAACGGGTACTAAGACGCGTATTGTATTGGTATTCATTTTTTTATTTTTCCTGATTTTATTTTCTGTTATTTAATTTTATTTTATAACATAATCATAAGCAATATATTTTTTAATTTTTAAACTTAGCCACTAGGATAACATTTTATGGGAAACCACCAATCTTCAGCCTTACCCTATGTTCTCGTCCTTTATTATAGTCGATATGGGGCGGTTAAAGCGATGGCCCAAGCTATTGCTAGAGGTATAGAAAGTAATAGTTTAGAAGCAAAACTTAGAACAGTACCTGAAATATCCCCCGTGAGTGAACAAACCGCACCGAGCATCCCCGATACAGGTAATCTGTATGTAACCAAAGAAGAGTTAAAAAATGCACAGGGATTGATATTAGGCAGCCCTACTCGATTTGGGAATATGGCAGCACCTTTAAAATACTTTCTAGATAGCACCAGTGATATTTGGATGTCTGGAGGGTTAATCAACAAACCAGCTGCTGTTTTTACCTCTGCTGCCTCTATGCATGGAGGGCAAGAAAGTACGCTTTTAAGTATGATGCTGCCTTTATTGCATCATGGCGCTTATATTGTAGGTCTCCCTTATAGCGAAGCTGCTTTAACTGCTACTCAATCGGGCGGCACGCCTTATGGTGCGAGTCATTTTGCGGGCTCTGATAGTAAGCTACCTTTAAGTGAAGATGAAAAAGCCTTATGTTTTGCTTTAGGAAAAAGAGTAGGAAAATTAGTTACTCAGCTACAAAATAGTACGATTTGAAAAATTAGATCAAAAAAAAGCCCCTTTAATAGGGGCTTTCATCAGAGTGTAAGTATCATTTAATTATATTATGTTCTACTTTCATTCTACAGCTACAGTGTTGACCCCTTGTGCTCTTCGTTCTGCTTGCTGCGCTCATTTTTAGCGGCTAAATCCTGAGCTTTTGTCAAAAAAACATGATAATTTTTGACGAATGTTTCATTTGTAACAAAGTCTATCTGATTATTCTGTTTATACACAGGAGTATAGGCTGGGCCACCTTCTTTCCTGACCCTCTTTGAGCTAAACTCTGTGTACATAGCTTGACTAGAGAAAGTTTTTTTGAATACTTCATAATAAGCAAGTCTTTTGGGACCAAAATTATCAGAAGATGCTTTTTCTTGAGCAACAACAGGAGCGTCAGGAGCAGGTAGTACAGGAGCGTCAGCAGGCAGCAGTTCTCGGTGAATATTTAATTTTCTAACTCACAAAGCAAGCTAGCCAAGTGAACAGCTTTAGTGTAATTGCCCTGAATCTGTTAAAATCGACCTGATTTTAGATAGATGCAAGGATAAAGAATGGCAACTAAAAAACTGAGCT
>CANJXG010000054.1 GCA_947478905.1 Coxiellaceae bacterium | reverse complement strand
GCTCGCCTACGGTGGCTATGCCATCCTTGACAAGCAAAATGGTGATGCGTAAGAGCATTTATGCCAAAAATGGTGAAAACTAAATTTGCAATTTCAATATTTTAATGATAGTTTGCTCCAGAGTTGCACTTGTTATTTGAACTTAGGTTTTATTAAAGGCAGTGATTTTAGCTTCCACCACACCTGCGTCCGCCTCGGTGCTAGACTCTATATCTAATATTGTCTGCTGCATATTCATGATTTTTCATCCCTAGCCATCGCTCTATCTTCTAATTCTCTCCTAGAACGCTCCAGCTCTTTAGCTAATAACTCTTCATTAGGTAATATAGTTTGGTATTCCGCTGCCAGTACTTTATTGGGCAGGTTTTCTAGAGCGTAATGTGCTTCAGAAGCGCTCTTACTGGTGCAAAGAATAAGGCCAACGGGTGGGTTTTCTCCGGGCTTTACCCAATGCTCTCTCGCATAATTCAAATAAAGATGCATTTGGCCGGCGTCTGCATCGCTAAATTTACCAATTTTTAAATCGATAATTAAAAGGCATTTTAGCGTGCGGTGGAAAAACAATAAATCTACTCTAAACGAGGTATCATCCAGTCTTAAACGTCGTTGTCGGCCTATAAAAGCAAAATCGTCCCCTAATTCTAATAAAAAATCCGACAGATGCAAAATCAAAGCTTCTTCTAGATCAGATTCAGAATATTGATCTTTTAAATTCAGAAACTCCAACACAAAGGGATCTCTAATCACCTCTTCTGGGGTCAGGATATCATCAGGCTCACTCAACTCTGCATTTTTCAACATGGCTACTTTGTTTTTTGAAAGCGCTGTACGCTCATAAAATTGGCTATTTATCTGCCTGTCTAATTGACGCACAGACCAACCGCAACGCAAAGCTTCTGTTTCATAAAAATTTCGAGCAGCTGGATTTTTCACGGATAATAGCCGTACATAGGCTGACCAAGGTAGAGGGAAGCGGCCAGCCAAAGCAGTTATACTACTTATATTTATCTCTGTGCTTAGAGCAGAAAAAGCTTGTAATATCTGAGGATTAGCATCCTTCTTCAATTGTGCAGACACCGTCTGCACAATTGGCCAATTTTTATAAAAAAGCAGCATTTGGTGCAAGTTACGTTTCGAAAACCCGCGGCCAAATTGAGTGGTTAGATCGACTGATAGGCGCTTCATCAATGCATCCCCATACACAGCACGCTCTTCACCTTCTTGTTCACACTCAAAAATACGCCGACCAATTTCCCAATAACTAGCAGTCATCAAAGCATTTACATTACGGGCTGCTGTATAACGAGCAGCCTCAACAATATTTACGATATCATTATGTACATTGGTATAATTGACTGTCACAATATTATTTTCTTTCATTAATCTCTCTATAGCGACCTACAATGTCTGGTAACAGCACAAAGCGAGCCATTTAAATAAATACAATTTGTAAATTTCGTAAAATTTTAATTTTTTGATTTTACGCTATATTACACCACCCACCCAGAAAAATTCTTATTCTCCGGTTACTCAGCCCTACTCCGACCATGCTCCGCCCCAATAACAAACTTCGAAAAAAATCTTTAAATATCCATAAAAATCAATAAGTTAATAAGCTTCGCCTAGTTTTTCAAGTACGCATGTGCGGTGATAATAAGTCAATTATTAGATAGCTACAATATATTTCGAGTTCACCATGTCCTAATAATTACAGTATTTGTAACTTTAGGGACATGGCAACCTGAAAATACCCTATTTGAGTTATTGCTATTCGTGGCGATAAGAAACAACGTTATTATCACTTTTAGTTGTTTTCGATAATAATTCGCTTATTCCTAACAAGCTTACCATGTCCTTAAAATAACGAAATATGAAACCTAAAGGACATGACAACACCGTTATTACCCCATCAAGAAACAGCATGTCCTATAAATGACAAAAATCGTCACTTTTAGGACATAGCAAACTCAATCGTACTTGACTTTATGGTTCTTAAGATATATTATGTCCTATATGTGACGAAATATATCACTTTTAGGACATGGCATGTTTGTTGAGTATCTTGAAAAATTACGATCCAGCGGCAAGAGGTATTTTACCTCCCAAAAGATCATGCAAGATTTACATCTCTCTTCTGATACTGCAAGAGCGGGTTTATATCGGCTAAAAAGAGATGGAAAGCTTATGAGTCCAGTTAGGGGACTATACGTTATTGTCCCCCCTGAACACAAATCATATGGGTCTATTCCAGCCGAAGAATTAATTCCTATCATGATGAAGCACATCGATGCTGAGTATTATGTTGGGCTACTCAGCGCAGCAGGATTTTATGGCGCTTCGCACCAAAAGCCTATGGTTTTTCAAGTTGTCACTAATAGACGAATTAAGCACTCATTAAAATTTGGTCAGGTCCATATAAAGTTGATCCACAAAAAATCTTTGACTGATTTACCTATTAAGAATTTTATTGTGAGTACTGGTTATTTAAAAGTTGCAACACCTGAATTGATTGCGATCGATCTGCTGAAATTTATAAAACATGCGGGTGGTATGAATAATATCGCGACCGTCTTGTCTGAACTCATAGAAAGCATTGATGTGCACAACCTTATAGCGCTCGCTGAAAACCTGAATGAATGCTATCAATTGCAACGTCTAGGCTACATCATAGAGAAAATAGATGTGATGGATGACGATATAAAAAGCGCTATTATTGAGGTGCTCGCAGAATATGTATCATCTAACGCGAAATCTTATACCCCCCTAGCATCTAACATATCCAGGATAGGCTATCCACGATGTAGAAAATGGAAAATTATTGAAAATACTGACTTTGAGAGTGATTTATGATACCAGAAAATTTTATTGAACAATGGCAAAGCTGTGTTCAATGGCGAACACTTCCGCAAATAGAGCAAGATTTAGTTATCAGCAGAGCTTTAGTTGATTTATATAACGAGCCTTATATAAAAGATGCGCTTGTATTTCGTGGAGGCACTGCGCTTAATAAATTATTTTTAAAACCCCCAGCAAGGTACAGTGAGGATATTGACTTTGTACAAAAAAGACCAGAGCCTATTGGAAAAACCATTGATGCGATTAGAGTATTGCTAAAGCCATGGCTGGGAGATCCAAAATGGAAAATTACGGAGCGTAGCGCGAAGTTGATTTATAAATATGAGTCCATCAATAAAGTACCAACAAAATTAAAAATTGAGATTAACACGACTGAGCATTTTCAAGTATTACCTTTGCGTGTAGAAAAATTTGAGATGCAATCTCAATGGTTTAATGGCTCTGCTGACATTATCACTTATGAAATTGATGAACTTATGGCAACTAAGCTGCGCGCTCTATATCAGCGTCGAAAAGGCCGAGACTTATTTGACGTATGGTATGTTACCAAACAAAAGTTGATTGACCTAAACAGAGTTTTTGAAATTTATTATAAATATTGCGCTAACGACAACACCCATATTCGCAGAGAAGATTTTTTAAAAAATTTGGAATTAAAAAAAAGTCACCCAGATTTTCAGTCTGATATGGGCTCATTATTACCCATAGAATTGAATTGGAGTTTTGAAGAATCTTATCAATTCGTTGTAGATAACGTGATTAGCAAGCTACCGTAAGTATTAAATAATACGAGAATAACGATGATCACCATTATTGAAACAGAAAGGCTTATTTTAAGAACTTGGAACAAAGAAGACGCTCGATCGTATTTCCAAATCAATCAAGATCCCAAAGTGATTGAATTTTTACGCGGCCCATTAACCATGGAACAGGTCAACGATTTTATACCTGCGATGAATAGTCATGGCGACAAACATAGTTACACCTTATGGGCTGCCTGCCTGAAGGGAACCAGTGAGTTGATCGGTTTTATCGGTCTCAATTATACTGATTGGGAATCCCATTTTACACCAGCAGTTGAAGTGGGTTGGCGCTTAGGATCGCAATTTTGGGGCAAAGGATATGCAACGGAAGGCGCCAAAGCTTCACTGGATTATGGATTTAAAAAGTGTGGCCTTAAAGAAATCGTTTCTTTTACCGTGCCTGCCAATGTTCGATCGTTAGGAGTCATCGAAAAGATTGGATTAAAGCGCGATATGAATGGTGACTTTGCACACCCTAAATTAGCTGTGGATCATCCTTTATCACAACATGTTTTATATCGCTTGAGAGCAGATGAGTATTTGCAAGGAGGAAAAAATGACTGAGAAATATTGCTTCACGGTGGGCAACGAAGGGCAAGCTAGCCTAAACATTTTGGAAAAAAGTTTTAACGACCAAACACAATATTTCTTAAACAAACATGGCTTAAAATCAGGGCTTTCTATATTAGATATAGGTTGCGGCTTGGGTTATATGAGTCAGTACCTCGCTGAAATAGTTGGAGACAACGGGCGTGTCACAGCTATCGATAACAGTGAAAATCAAATTAAGGCAGCAAAAACGCGTTGCCCTGAGCACTTGAAAAATAGAATTGATTGGGTTGTTGCTGATATTTACGACCTTGAAAAATTAAACAAGACATTTGATATGGTGTATTGCCGATTTGTTTTACATCATATCCAAAAACCAAGACTGGCATTGACTCAAATTTCTCAAGTATTAAAACCAGACGGTATTTTTATTGGCATCGAAGGTATCATAAATTATGCCTACAGCTACCCAGAGCAAACTGCTTGGCCACAACTAAATTTTCCAATTGAAGTTGCAAAAGGTGAAAATCGCAACGGCAATATTGGCAAAATGCTGCCAAACTTGATCAACCAAACTAATATGAAATGCATCGATGCCTCCATCTATCAACCGATACTTATTGATCCAGATGTAAGGCAATTATTGCTTCAAAGTGGCGCCTGAAGCCTATAGAAGATTTCGGTTTAAGTTCTTTTTTTGATTGTATCAACGAGGAAAAATTCTCTTCTAGAAATCGATCTGAGAAAACCCATGGTAATCCGATTCTATCAATGATATTGTCCGCTAAATTTAATTCCATTAACTCAATAAGATTTTCTCCAAGGGAGAAATCAGGAGAAATCAGAGAAATCAGGACAGCCATATTTACAAAACCCGGATTCAAGCAAACTAAAACCTAGATAAATTCGATTATTTTCGAATAATCCGTATATTTTAGAAGTAACAGCTTAGCTTTTATTAGAAACATTCTGAAAATATAAAATCAAAGCAACAAGAAGTCTACCTAGACTGGCAAAATAGGACTAATTAATAAGGGAGATAATTTAAGCCACGTCAGCATAATAAAGCTTTGCTTTGGCTGCGCCTTTAAATTTTCGCAGTTGATTGGGCTTAAAAGTTGCGAGCGCTTTTTCATGCCCTACGGCTCGACCAAAATCAGTTTCTAGATTATTCACCATCATCAACCAACCTTCGCTAGTTAAATTCAACCTATTTAAAATAGGTCTGACAGCTTGAGGAATATAGCTTTTTTTATCTTCTCTCATAATCCGACCTGTCATATCCACCAATTCTAAATAATCAGATAATTTAAAGTCGATCACAGGATGTAAATGCTTGGCGTCTTTTTTAGGTGAGACGCTAAAAGACATTAAACGAGAAGGTTGTTTTTGATTATCACAAATTTGAATTATTTTTTCTGGAGAAATCGTTTTTTTAGTATTTTTAAGACTTTTATGCTTTTTAACCGCTTGAATTCGTTCACAAACTGAAGTGAAGCTGGATTCTTCAGGTGTAGACGCAATGCCGGCTCGAATCGGATTTAAATCAACATAAGCCATGGCAGTCAATACAGCAGCCTCATCTAAAAGCGCTTGTATTCTGAAACGGCCCTCCCAAAAACGACCTGTGCAATTATCTTCTTTATTAGATAAACGGGCTAAAGGCTCATTTAAACAACGCATAAACCAACTGATGCTTTTTAAGCGTTCTCGCTATTTTGTGAGGGTTTCTTGGAGACGTAAAGAAGATAATCCATTTTTTTGCAGTAATCCCAATTTTTCGGCATCGTTGGGAAAAATGATTCCCCAACGATGAATAACTTCCTCATCAGACCAGGTAGAGAGAGCCTCTTCATGAACGTGTAAAACCAAATGGTAATGATTATCTAGGACAGCATAAGCAGAAATTTGGATAGCAAATGCTTCTGTCAGCTCTTTAAAACGTTCGACTAGCCATGCTTTACGATGGTCGAAATTTTGGCCCGTTAGTTTATCTGTACCACACAAGAAAGCGCGACGCACAACGCGAGAGATACAATGATAATAAGAGGTGCGCTCTAAGTCGATTTGCTGAAAACGGGGGATGGTCATGCTTAATTCCTTTTAATATAGATATATTTTTATACTAAAAGAAATCACAATGCCTGTCAATAATATAATGGGTGTCCGCATTATTTACCCCCTTCCCCTAAATGGTATTGACGACCTATGAACGTGACCCCTGCTCCAGGGCTGTCCTATGAACAGTTAGTCGTTTGAACAAATCATGATAAAACCGTTAAAAAGGAAAGCTTTAAGGGATTTATCATGGATATACTCGCAACTAATAAAGCTAACTTCATTAAATGTTTTATGGAATTAGAGATTGAACTG
>CANJXG010000053.1 GCA_947478905.1 Coxiellaceae bacterium | reverse complement strand
CTTGGCTGGCTAGCTCTAATGGTTCTATAATCTCTTTCTTAGCATTACGATTTGTCATGTTCTTATCTCCTCAATTAAATTTTTATTGATTCAATAAGAATAATATTTATGGGTAGGTTATGTCACACGTATTCACCGGAAGGACACATCTTTTTCTTGTGTTGATTTATTACCTCCACACAAAAGAATAACTATTTTTTGATTTTCTTCACCAAAATAGATTCGATACCCAGGTCCAAAATCCAAGCGTAGTTCTAATACTCCGTGTTTAATTGATTTGTAATCGCCCATATTTTCAAGAGTAACGCGATCGAGCCTTTCTTTAATTCTGTACCTGAATTTACTATCTTTAAGAGATTCAAGCCATGAAATAAAGGGTGTTTTCCCTTTATTCGTACAGTAAATCTCAATCTGCTTTTTTATTATATCCATATAACCTTAAGCGTATCCTATGGGATACAAAAAATCAAGAGTATAGGGGAGTTTTTTGGGGCAATACTTGGCTATACAGCCAATTTTGTTTTTTAAATATAATAAACCACTTTTGTCATGATTTTTGCACTGAGCTTCATGATGATTTTTATAGGGGTAGGAAGCGGATTGGCACCTTGCTCTATAGCCATATTCGCATGTTCCGTTTCATCTATAAACATTTGCGCAACAATAGCCCGGCTTTTATGATCGTTAGCTGGAAGCTGATCTAAATGTTTTTGTAAATGATTTCCGACTTGCTTTTCTGTTTCTGCTAAAAATCCTAAACTCCATTTATCCCCTAAAGCGCCTGCTAACAGGCCTAAGCTTAAAGAACCAAGATACCAAACTGGATTGAATACACTTTTGTGACTTTTTAGTTCTTGAACTCTTTCATTGCACCATAATAGATGATCATTTTCTTCTACAGCGGCTTTTTGCATAATATCTCGAATTTCAAGATTGCTAGCAGTCAATGCTTGACCTTGATATAACGCTTGAGCTGCAATTTCGCCAGTTTGATTAATGCGCATTAAGGCAGCAGCATGTTTTTCTTCTTTTTTAGATAAGGGGTTATTTGGCATTGCTTGGGAAGGATTACTCCGACCTGTGCCTATAGGGGTGCCTGCAAGACTACGGATCCCTTGATCAAAATGAATGACTAGGGAGTCTAAGAGGGAGAAAGTTTTAAAATCAGATTTTGACATAATGTATTTTGTATTGAAAAGCGGTGCTCTTCTTATATTTGAATAAGAAGAGCACCAAGGATTAACACTCTTCAGAGCCTAATTCCACAGTTGCACAACTGCTTGTTAATTCTGTTGCGTCTATTTGGTCAAATCTTTTAATTAAGTTAACCAAGTCGTCTTTCCACTTCTCTTGATCGCCTTTCCATTTTTCTTGTTCGCTACGTAAGATCATATTTTCTTCTTCTAGCTCTTCAATTTGCAAGCGTAATAGCTCAATTAAATCAACAGCGTGTTCTACTTTTTGTTCAAATTGAAATAAAAGATCTCGAATCATAAGGGTTGCTCCTGTAGTATTGTAGTATAGTTCTTATATTATGTAATCTTAGATAGAGTGTAAATTCTAAAGCAAATGTCCCAAAATAAGAATCAAAATACCGTTAAGAATAAAAAAATAAACGTAATTCAACTGTTTCTCAGTGTGTTAGCTGCGTTTTTTGGAGTGCAAAGCAACAAAGCTAGGGCGCGAGATTTTACCATTGGCAATCCTGTGCATTATATTACAGTAGGATTGATAGTTGTTTTGGTATTTATTTTTATACTTTACGAGTTTGTGCAGTTGGTTATGTATTGTTTGGTAAAATAGTTTGTTTAGGACGACTTGCCCAATAGAAAATTGGTGTTAGAATAGATTTTTACACTATCTAAAAAAAAAAGTTAATTAACTACAAAAGGAAGGCGCATGACTCGGGCGGATCTCATTCATACATTAGCAACGAACCAACCTCATCTGAGTGTAAAACAGATCGAGTTGGCTGTTAAACATCTGTTTGAGAAGATGTCCGAAGCTTTAGAACAGGGTCAGCGTATTGAAATTCGAGGCTTTGGCAGTTTTGTATTACGGTATCGCGTACCTAGAATCGCAAGAAACCCAAAAACTGGAGAGTATTTACAGACTACCGGTAAATATGTTTTACATTTTAAACCCGGTAAAGAATTAAAAGAACGTGTCAATACATTAGAATAATTTTTGGAAAAAATAATACATGCTTCGTAAAATCATTGTTATATCCCTTATGTTTTTAATCTGCCCGCTGGCTTTGGCTGGTTTTGATATCCAAGAGCTAGATTATGAAGATAATTGCTTTGGTAATGCGCAAAATGCCACTTTTAAGCGGGCCATGGAATGTGATGCAGCGCTAACTCCGAGCGATAAGGCATTTTTAATGAGTGTGGATGCCAATCGTGTTAATAACCGATGGCGTTTAAAAGCCTTAGTGGGGCGCCCACGTATTAAATTAGAAAATGTTGAGGTTAATTCAACTTCACCAACCCTTACCGTAGATGGGCCAGAGTTAGGCAGAGATACTTTTCAATTAATTTTAGGGTGGGGGTATAAATGGACCCGATGGGCGACGGATTTAGAGGTTTTAGCAGGTGAGCAATTATATCAAAATGTGAGCTCCCCCACATTACTTTTAGCGTTTCCTTTTTTATCCCAATATAACCTTGAGGCACGTTATCTCTCTTTATTTTGGAATATAGAATATGAAATACCAAGATTTTTAGATTTTATACCTTGTATCGTGCATCCTTATATTCAAGGGGGAATAGGAGGGGCTGTTAAAAGTGCCAATAATGATATTGTGATTGGTACGAATGCGACTATTCATACCTCACATAATATTGTGACTTTTGCTTGGAATGCGGGCTTTGGTGTGAAAGTTGAAATTACGGGTAGATTACTCGGAGACATCGCTTATCGATGGGTTGATTTTGGTGGATTTAATACCGGTACTTTAACAGGAGCACCTGCTGATCCGTTTGCATTTCTTAATGTAAGTTCTAAACATTTGAGATCGCATGGTCTATATTTTGGAATTACGTATCAGTTATAAAACTTATATTTAGGGGCCAGTTATGCTGATTCGACTATTGATTATTTTGGGTGCATGTATAGCCATTGGCGGTTGCACACCTAAAGCATATATTCAATCTGACAAAATTGAGCGTGCTAAACAAGCCAAAGTGATCAAACAAGTAATTCAAGCACAAGAACGGGCTAATAATCCAAGAGTTGCTTTTAGAGGCTATTATGAGCGAGCACTTCGACAAGAGTCTTATGCGCAATATATGTTAAGTATGTTTTATCTTAAGGGCGTAGGGGTGAACTATTCCTTAGAAAAATCCGTTTATTGGTATAAAAAAGCAGAGCAACAAAGAGATCATATTTGGGCTCAATACAAAATTGGAAAAGGGTTCTTAAAGTGTCATTGGTTTGAAAAAGATGAAAAAGAAGCCATCAATTGGTTAACCCGCTCAGCCTCACATGGGTGTGTTGCCGCTCAGAATCTATTAGGTGATTTGTATCACAAAGGCGGAGACTCCTTTGATAGAGATGATAAGCTTGCGTTTCATTGGTATAAAAAAGCGGCTTTGCAAGGTAATCCTATCGGGCAGTATAGCGTTGGGATGTTGTATTATAATGGCCAGGGTGCACCGAAAAATGCGCATATTGCTGCTCAATGGTTTTATAAGGCAGCTAAACAAGGTGCCAAGTATGCTCAATATACTTTGGCTAGAATGTATCACGAAGGCAACGGACTGCGACAAAATAATCAAAAAGCGTATGCTTGGTGGAGTTTATGTCCAGAGTTACGCTATGAAGAGACTAAACCGGAATATCGCGCTTTGATCAATCCTATGACTCCAGAGCAGCGAGTAGAAGCCTATAGGCTATCAGAGGAATATAAGCACCATTATTGTATTAGGGAAAAATGTGCGCCCGCATGTAGTCCTTGTGATCCGTGTGAGGAGTATCGTCCATTCCCACTTTTATGTGAGCCACACCCTGAATGTGGAACGTGTGAGCCTCTTTTATTACCTTTATGTCCTAAATAATTAAAGATCATAGGGGGGGTATCGAGTTATGCGGCTTAGTGCTAAACAATTAGATGCTATTCATCAGTGCTTTGTAGCACATTTTCTCCCCGTAGATGCGCTTTGGCTTTTTGGTTCAAGAGTAGACGATCTTCAAAAAGGCGGAGATATTGATCTTTATATAGAGACTCATTACAACGAGCCTACCCAAGCTATAGAAAAAAAGATATATTTCTTGCGAGATTTAAAAAAAGTAATCGGAGATCAGAAAATTGATATTGTATTAAATATTTTGAATGATAATAAACAGCAGAGAATATATGAAGAAGCAAAAAGTACGGGAATAAAATTGATATGAAAAAACATATTTTACTTGCCGATTATATTAAAGTAGCTGATATTCATGCACAAAGATTACAAGGTGCTTTAGAACAATCTGATCATTTTATGCCTTTATCGGCAGATCAGTTAGCTATTCTTCCCTTAGATCAGTTATCATTTCTTGATATGATTACCATGCGATTTGGAAAATTGCAAGATGTCATGGGTTCAAAGATTTTCTCACTTATTTTAGATGTTCTTGGAGAAGATGCAGCATCCCTTATTGATAAACTAAATAAACTTGAAAAGTTAGGGTATATTCATGATGTAAATTGGTGGATGGATTTGAGGGAAATTAGAAATCAAGTTATGCACGATTACCCCGATGATTATGAAATCATCGTTTCACACCTTGTAATGTTAACTATAAAAGCAAATGAATTGCTCTTATTTTGGGGTAAGTTAAAAAAGAAAATCAGTACATTACCCTAAAAATTATCTGTAATTTTGTAAAATTAACTTCGTCGCTTGGCTTCTTAAATAAAAGCCTTTAGGCACGATAGAAATGGTTTCCCCTACATGATTGAGAATGGGAATAAAGGTTTTAGAATTAGCAGCCTTGGGCCTCAATTGTAAATACGTACCTAAATGCGCGCTCAGTTTTTCCACTTGTCCTAAATGTATATATTCCGTTAATTCTTCCCAATCTTGCTTTAACACTGCTTCAATCTCAGGTGTCATTCGCCATAGTAAAGGTGTACAGATACGCCTATCTGCTATATTAGGGGTATCTAAATAGGGCACCCATAGAATATGCGCCATTTTATGATATACCCTGGATTGTCGCCATTCTCGCTCTGGATTAGGGATGGGAGCTGTACAAATATAAGTGGACTCTTGTGGCGTTCCATTTTCAGAAATAGGGATAGTTTTGAGCTCTATTCCCAAATTATTAAAATCCGGTTGGGGAAGTGAGCCAGAAGTAGCCCCTAACGCGAGTTCTAATAATTGCCCCAGAGATCCTTTAGAGCGCGTTGAGTTAGTTGCTAGTTTTTGTCCTAAAGCGGCAGCTAATTCGGCAAAGGTACACCCAATGAGGCTATTAGCTCGCTCTAGGAGTTCTGCTTCGGATTGAGGTGCTGATGCATGTTGCATGATAGGGGCGTAGTTGTTATGATCTTGCACTTTATTTCTTGCATCTCTTATCTTTTTTTGGGGGGCTTTTGATCTATAGTAGTCTTACAATTGCGATATAAAAGTCTTTGTGCATTTTCTAAATAATTTTTTTTCGTTATTCATAAGTGTTAGTTACTGTAGTTTACAGGCATTTTAAGACATAAACATTTTATAGAGTTTACATTTCTTATTGAGCTCGGTTAGAGCTTGATTCTGTTTTTGTATTAAAGCTTCTCTTTCTTCGGTTGTCCCACTAAACTCAAGTAATTGTTTTTTTTGGGTTTCTTCCATTTTTTGTTTGGCTTTTTCTATATCGTTTTGCCCATTATTTTCTCTATCAGGGTCAGCTTGTAGGGTTTTAATTGTACGTAAATCTCTAATAAAAGTACATAAAAAGATTAGAAATGAACTAATGCATATCCTGCCTTAGTCATAATTTCATCATAGTGTTATACAGGTATTGCAGCCATTACAGTTCTGTGTAATTGATTTATATGGTGCCCAGGGCAAGAATCGAAGCTGCGACCTCCCTAGGAGGGAAGTCGTGCTATTCATCGCGCCACCGAAGCGGCGCTTATAAACATTAGCAGGCTTAGTTGGGTGTAGCGCTTCTTGGGCCAGAATCTTTTTCTTCGAGCTCCGGTGTAGAGCGTGTTTTATTTGAAGAAACACAGAGAAATTCTTTCTGCGCATCCTCTCCCTTTATTTTAGCCCTTGCAATATCAAGCCTTAAACTAGGAAGCATCTTATTAAAATTGACATTGCCAGCTGGCTCTAAATTTTCCAGTTTTCGTGATATTGAATGTAACTTTTGGATATTCGATTGTACGCTGAATAAAGTAGGTTTTTCACGGAGCCCTCCAAAATACTCGGATAATTCCATCACATCTAATTCCCAAAGTGCAAGCTCTTTGAGAGTAGGCGTTGCTTTTCCTTCAAATGCCCCCCCTTTAAATGCCTCAAGCAAGCTCGCGCTGCTTGTTGCGTTATCATAACCCCCTATAATAGTGGCGATGTCTAATGGAAGTGGCTGTGGATGTAGCGCTTCACCAAGCGTGCATGCTCTTTGATGTT
>CANJXG010000052.1 GCA_947478905.1 Coxiellaceae bacterium | reverse complement strand
CATGCCGCCAGCGTTCAATCTGAGCCAGGATCAAACTCTTCAATTTAATTTTCAAGTTTGTCCATGCTTGCAACCCATTACTATAAGTTGCAAGCAGTATATATATTTCTTTCGCTTGACTCTTAAGCGCCCACACAAATTACATAATATTAATTTTTTAAAGAACATTTGCTTTCGCAATTTTGCGTTAAACTTTATCGTTCAACACAGATGACATCTTACTCTCTCTCTGTCTGATTTGTCAACTCTTTTTTTAAAACTTTTTTAATTATTTTAAAACTTCATTAACAACTCAATTCTTACTTAACTTTTCTAGTTAAGACTTAATTTCTACTACTGTTTGGCTGCCATTTTAAGCTGCTAGGCCGCTCAGTTCTAAATTTCAAGTTCTTCGCTAAGAAAAAATGATTCTACGCGAATCAGATCTAAAATCAAGCTTTTTTGTAAATTATTTTCAAATATTTTACATTGAGTAATTTATTTAATTAACTATTACTTTTGCAAACCGGCGTTTTCCAACCTGAACTAACATCATTTTTCCTGGTTTAACCTTTAAATCTATATCAGACACCCGTTCGCCATCTATTTTAATGCCGCCCTGAGTTATCATTCTAAATCCTTCAGAGGCGCTTTTAACCAATCCCGCATCTCTCAATAAAGCACCTATCGATAGACTGCCATTAGCAGCAGCGAGCTCAATTTCAGGGATATCTTTTGGAATCTCACCCAACTTAAACTGATTGATAAAAGACGCATGAGCCTCTTCAGCAGCTTGATTATTATGAAAACGCGCAACGATTTCTTTTGCTAAAGCGACTTTCACATCCCTGGGATTTAATCCATCTAATACTTTTTGCTTCAATTCTTGAATTTCAAAGATAGTTTCAAAACTTAATAGATCATAGTATCGCCACATTAATACATCAGAGATAGACATAAGTTTTGCAAACATAATCTCTGGCGCTTCATTAATACCTATATAATTATTTAATGACTTAGACATTTTCTTTACACCATCTAAGCCTTCTAATAAAGGCACGGTAATAATCACTTGAGGCGACTGCTTAACTTGCTTTTGTAATTCTCGACCCATTAACAGATTAAATTTTTGATCTGTACCACCCAATTCAATATCTGCTTTTAAAATAACTGAGTCATAACCTTGAATTAAGGGATATAAAAATTCATGTATAGATATAGCCTGTCCCGATTTATAACGGGCATTAAAATCATCTCTTTCTAACATTCGAGCCACTGTATATTGAGAAGCTAACTTTATTAAGTCAGAAGCACTTAATGGTTGCATCCATTCTGAGTTAAATACAATCTGCGTACGAGCAGGATCTAAAATTTTAAAAATTTGCTCTTTATATGTTTTTGCATTTTCAAGCACCATCTCTCGCGTCAAAGTAGGTCTGGTTACATTTTTTCCCGTTGGATCCCCTATCATGCCTGTAAAATCACCAATTAAAAATAAAATATCATGTCCTAAATCTTGAAATACTTTTAATTTATTAATTAATACAGTGTGTCCTAAATGCAAATCAGGCGCGGTAGGATCAAAACCTGCCTTCACTCTTAAAGGCTTATGAGTCTCTAAACTAGATTTCAATTTAGATCTGAGCTCTTCTAATACCAATACCTCATCGGTTCCCCGTTGAATCTGTGCTATTATTTTATTAATTACTTCATCATTCATTTTAGTTATCCTATTATCAAAATATAGTGGGAACCTTTTTATATTAAATATTACACTATCTCATGGGAGACAAAGTTAGCGTGAAAGTACCGGTGGCCTTTAGAAAAACAATCAATATGCTCAAGCCCCGCTTACCCCTACTTACTCTCTTATTTATAATATCAATTGCTTTTATTCTACTGGCAAACAGTGCGCATCAAATTATTGCACAGCGTTCTGCCTCTATGGACAATGAAAACTTAGAACTGCCTCCCATACAAACTGAGTCTGTAACCTCACAAAATACTCCAATTACACTAGAATGGCAAACTCTCACCGTTAATCCAGGTGACATGCTTAGCTCTGTATTGGCACGTGCTGGGGTAAATCAATCTGAAACGCAAGCATTATTAAGTATAAAATTATCTAACCAACATTTACGAAGACTCCACCCTGGACAGAATATAAAAATTCAAGTTAACCAACAAAATGAGTTAATTGCTTATACTCAAGAAATTGATCAGAATCGGCTCCTAAAAATTACTAAAAATGCGCAAGGGCTCTATCACGCTATTATAGAGCCTATGCCTTTAGAAACAAGAGTTACATTTGGGCAAGCTACTATTTCAGATTCTCTATTTATATCTGGTATTCGGGCTGGGATGGATGATTCTCTGATCATGAATCTTGCAGAAATTTTTGCTTATGATATTGATTTTGCTTTAGATATAAGACCAGGCGATAGTTTTAGTATGCTTTATGAAGAAAAATATCTAGAAGGTAAAAAAATTGGTACAGGCCCTATTGTGGCAGCAGAATTTAATACACAAGGTCGCACTTATCAGGCCATTCGCTATATTGATCAATCTGGAAAAGTAGATTACTTTAGTCCTACTGGAAGAGGGTTACACAAAGCATTTATACGTACCCCCGTCAATTACACCCGCATTAGTTCTCATTTTAATTTAAAAAGACAACATCCGATTTTACATAAAATTCGTGCTCACAAAGGCGTTGATTATGCTGCGCCTCGTGGTACTCCAGTGAAATCTGTAGGAGAGGGAGTAGTTAGTTTTCTAGGCAGAAAAGGAGGGTATGGTCATACGCTTATTATTCAACATGGCCAAAAACAAGGTAAACGCTATACAACCCTTTACGCACATCTCTCTCGATTTGCTACTACTTTAAAAGTAGGTCATAGAGTAAAACAAGGACAAGTCGTCGCGTATGTAGGCAGTTCAGGGCTAGCAACCGCCCCCCATTTACATTACGAATTTCATGTAGACGGTATCCATCGTAATCCTCTTACCGTGGCCTTACCAAAATCGGATGGTTTACAAGGACTACAAGCCCCTCGCTTTTTAGCACATGCTAGAAATGTATTAACCTTAATGGCCTATCATGAAAAAATATCGAATAACACGATGCTTGCGAGCAATGAATACTAATGTACTATATTGGCTTATTATCAGGGACCAGTATAGATAACATCGATGCAGCTATTGTCAAATTTAACGAATCTGCGCAAATAGAAATACTGCATACTCATGCACACCCTATTCCTTTGGATGTAAAAAATCAAACTTTAGATTTATCTCAATCAGGCCAAACCAGCTTAAAAGAAGTAGGAGAACTTGATTCTAAATGGGGATCATTATTTGCCGATAGCGTAAATACCTTAATTAAACAATCTAATTTTGATCCAAAAAAAATTATTGCCATTGGAAGCCATGGTCAGACGCTGTGGCATCAATCCAAAGGAGCACTCCCTTTTACCATGCAAATTGGCGATCCTAATATCATTGCAAAAAAAACGGGGATAATGACCGTTGCAGATTTTAGGCGCGCGGATGTAGCATTAGGAGGGCAAGGTGCCCCTTTAGCCCCGGGGTTTCATCAGCACTTTTTTTCCAGCACAACAAAAGATCGTATTATTGTGAACTTAGGAGGCATTGCCAATATTAGTTATTTGCCAGCAGATCCGCATCAATCTATCATAGGATATGATACGGGACCGGCGAACAGCTTATTAGATAGTTGGTGCATGATGCACCAACAGACACCTTATGATGCAAATGGAACATGGGCACAAGCAGGTGAAATTCAAAGTAAGTTCCTCAATACATTATTAACCGATAATTATTTTAGTCGTCCCTATCCTAAAAGCACAGGCAAAGATTATTTTAATATAAAGTGGCTGACTGACTACTTGAATCATGAATCTTCTAATATAATACACCCACAGGAAGCTCAAAATATTCAAGCAACGTTGACTGAGCTCACGGCCGTGACTTTAAGCAATGCTATTTTAGCTTTATCTCTTAAAGATAAGCCTGAAATTGTTTTATGCGGCGGTGGTGCGCACAATAATTATTTAATATCGCGCATTCAACATCATGTAGGTAATAACTTTATTATTTTTAATACTGAAAAATTAGGCGTGGGACCTGATTGGGTTGAAGCTGCTTTATTTGCTTGGCTTGCTAAAGCCAATATAGACAAGATACCTTTAGATTATACAAAAATTACTGGTGCCTCTAACCCCACCGTTCTAGGTGCTCGGTTTATACCGTAAACATTCATGCAATTTAAACAATTAATCTTTATGGCTGGTCAACTAGATATTCACGGAGAATTACTCAGCCATGTTAATCGAGATATCACAAATCTGAATTCGAAAAAATTTAAGCAATAAAAAAGATGTATAGACGCCCAAAATCAGTATACAATTCAGTCTCTTAAAAATAAAAAATAAACAGATTGAAGACAATAGGAGCCCGGCGCTTGGAATGGTGTAAAGTATTTTTGGGCAGCTCCATGGTGATAATTGAAGATTCCCCCTCATAGAACGGACATTCCGCAGCGAGTTTTACAACTTTTTCAATTAAAACAATTTAGCAAATTAACATTCTCTCTGATCTTTTCATTTGCGTAATTTACTGGTAGCCTACAACATTTAAATGCCTATATACAGGGATTGTAGCTATGATTCTTACAGACGATCAGATATCAGGTTTAACTTTAGATCACCTTGGCTTAGCCGCATCCACTATCGATAAGCTCGGGATCATGGATAAAATTGATGCCAAACTCCCCGTTTCTAAACAACATGGCTCTAAAGTTTCCATGGGGAAACGAGTGAGTGCTATGATTTTGAATGGTCTGGGCTTCATAGATGATCGGCTTTACATGTTTCCGTTATTTATGGCTAATAAACCCGTTGAACGTCTGTTAGGCGAAAATATAGATCCTGCTTACTTTAATGATGATGCCTTAGGGCGGTGCTTAGATGCAATCAGCGATTACGGAGTCACCAAACTTTTCACGGAGCTTAGTTTTGATATAGGCGTTGAACAAGGTTTGTTAGGCTCCGCCTGTCATTTTGATACGAGCACCTTATCTCTTTATGGGACATATGAACAAGAAGATAGCATTGAAGTAAAAGGCCCCGCACCTGCGCATGGGCACTCAAAGGCACGTAGACCCGATTTAAAGCAAATGGTTATAAATCTTGCTACAACAGGCAAAGCAGGCTTTCCTATTTGGATGGAAGCGCATAATGGCAATGCTTCTGACCAAGTAGTTCTTCATGAGGCTGCTCAACGTATGGAAACTTTTTGTAAGGGGTTAGCTGAAAGCCAGCCCTTTTTATACGTTGGGGATAGCGCAATGTATAGCCACTGCGTTAAATATGGAGACAATTTATGTTGGCTCTCTCGTGTTCCTGAAAGAATAGGAGCATGCAAAGATTTGGTACAGATGTCAGCAGAAACATTTACTTGGCATGAAATGGATTCCAATTATCGCCATTGTGAAATTGGCTGCAACTACGGTGGTGTACAGCAACGTTGGCTTATAGTGTTTTCAGAGCATGCCTATAAACGTGAAATTAAAACGCTAGAAAAAAACATTAAAACAGAATATGAACAAGCAACAAAAATGCTGAGACACCTTAATACTGAGATTTTTAGCTGTTCTCATGATGCTGAAGTGGCCGCCGCAGAGAGGGTTAAAAAGCTCAAATATCATCACGTTAAATTTGATATTACCTCTGTAACTAAGCATGTAAGTAGTGGTCGTCCAAAAAAAGATGCAACCCCTGATGTAGTGGGATACGTCGCAAAAGGTTGCCTGTCAGAGGATGAAAGCAAAATTACCCCTATACGTAATCAAAAAGGTCGTTTTATTCTGGGTAGCAATGAATTTGATATCGAAAAATTATCCTCTACCGGAATATTAGTTGAGTACAAAGAACAATCTAAAACGGAGAGCGGATTCAAATTTATAAAAGACGATGCATTTGAGGTCGATTCGATTTTTTTAAAAAAGCCTTCTAGAATAGAGGCTTTGATGATGATCATGACGCTGTGTTTGATGGTCTACGGTGTTTCGCAATATTTTCTTAGAGAATCATTAAAAGAATCCAATGAAACTGTCCCTGACCAAATGGGCAAGCCCATTCAAAATCCTACAATGAAGTGGGTTTATCGTCTTTTTCAAGGGGTTCAAGTGTTAAAGATTCATATAAATGAAAGTTGCCAGACATTGGTCATAAACTTAAGCAAGTTATTAAAACGTATTATAAGTTACTTCGGAACAAGGGCATTGAGTATTTATGGTTTACCTTCAGGATGATTTGAAAAATAAAGTAGCATTTTTTTGAAAAAATAGGCGATATGATCACTGGCATCGCCTCTTGTTATCTTCAACAAGTGAAAAGAATGGTGGTTACGAAGAAAAAAGTAACAAAAATAAAAAAATAGATTAATTCATCGATATAAAGTCATTTTAGCAGGCGCTAGATGCATTAGGTTGAAAACTAAATATGAGCTGTTTGCTCTTATTTAAAATTTAATAAGCGTCGATGCGGAATGTCCGATAGAAGCCAAAATAATTTTATTGTTAATTTTCTGCCTGGCTTAATTTCTTATACTGATCGTGTCCTTCCGGTGAGCTCGGTTAACAAGGCTCCATGATCTTAAATCTTGCTTGAGAGACTAATAATTTTCAATCCCGTATCCAACCCATTTGTCGAGCCATCTCGGTATGCTCTCGCACCTCCTTTAATAAAGCCCTAAGATCCCAT
>CANJXG010000051.1 GCA_947478905.1 Coxiellaceae bacterium | reverse complement strand
CTTTGTCTTAGTGGCTGTAGGGATAGGGTATATGCAGGGTTTAAAATCATTTTCTGCATATACCGATATAGTGGATAACGGGTCTATACAACAATCTCCAAAAGCCATTCCTGAAAATCACCATGAAATGATGGTAAAGCAGAAATAAATAGCATCTCTCTCTAAAAATATGTTATCTTTTTAACTATAGGCTCTAATAAAAATAGTAGGAGTGTAGTTATGGACAATGATTATTTTCACTTTTGTAAAGCATTGTATAAAAAAGTTTCTTGGGCTAGTCCGCGTAATCTGCCTAAGCGTAAAGATTTAGTGTCCGATGACTATCTAGCGCTTGTAGGCGGAGCGATTTCTATTCTCATTACTCTCACTGCTATAGTCTCACCTTTTGGCTTAGCCGTAATAGGGGCCCTAATAGGGCTAGGGGTGTTGGTGCCACTAGTCGTGTGGCCTGTACTTAAAGGTGTTGCTAAAGTAGGGCTTGCCTTCGTTGGTCTTGGTTTCGACATAATGGCAGCGCTTCCTAAATTAGGTGTATCGTTATACAATCGTATTACGGGGAAGGGGAACTCATCTGCCCTACAAGCCCTTGATAAACCCCGAGAAGATGGGCTCGCAGTTCCGGAGGTGGGTGCTGGGGCCCCCGAAGCACGAGCTATTGAGAGTAACCAGGCTTTTTTAGGTTGTTTAGAAAAATTAAAAACACAACCAGAGTGTTTGAATAAGCTGACAGAACATAAATCTGAAAAGGATTCCACTAAAACAGTGAGTGCTTCAGTTACCTTAGACATCACAGAGTTAGCAGATAAGACTACTACAAGAACTTTTACTGTTTCAGAAGTTGATGGTAAAACTGTATTTAAACTAGATTTACCTCAAGGAGCAGAGATATCTTCTGCCGATAGTATAAAATTACTAGAACAAATGTGCAGAACGGCTATAAAGAATGAATTGCGTGGATCTCCTTTTCAAGTGCATCCTTCAATGGGAACCGAAGCTAAACGGAAGCAACTCCGGGAGATTTTAGATAAGGTACGTGCTGAAGCACCAGCATCGCTAGTCGCAGCAGCAGGTGACAGCGTCAGGTCATCGGTTGCTAGCGCAAATCAGCGTAATCTCGACTTTATTGAGCAGGAGGCGGCTCGTAATCTTTCTGTGTCTCAGTCGTCAGGACGAGCAATCACCCCGCTTTTTACAGTGTACAAATTGCAGGGAGTTCCTCGGGCGGCAGCAGTACTATCAGAGGCAGAACTAGAACATAAGCATGAAAGCGCTCGTCCAAATAGCCCCGGCCCCTAGGGCATAATTAATCGGAAAAAACTTGTAATTCAAAACCTTGTGGCGTGCATATTAGCACGCTACCTAATTCTTCATTCCAGTCTCCCAACACACAACGCATAGCAGGTGCATCTAAGTTCTCAATATGGTTGATATAATGAATATGGGGCTTATGAGTATGCCCATGAATTAGTTGTGGAGTTTGATATTGCGTTAATATTTTTGGAATTTCAATAGGATTCACATCTAAAATATCAGTATTGGTTTTATTAATAGTATCAATATTTTTTGAAGATTGATGCATTTTACTTTTTTTACGTAAATAAGATGCTATCATTTTTCGAATGAATAAAGGTAAGTGTAAGAAAATAAAACGTATTTTAGGGTGCAAGGTTAGTTTTCGATACCGTTGATGTTTTGTATCTAAGGTACATAAACTATCTCCATGCATCAAGAGGGTGCGCGTACCATATAGATCAATGACGGTAGGATCTTTTAATAAAGTGCCACCACATTGCCTAGCAAATTTTTCACCCATCATGATATCGCGATTACCGCGCATAAGATAGAGTTTCACGCCATCTTGAACTAAATTATGCAAATGTTGGCGTACTAAAATCGCTAGGGGACGATCGTCATCATCCCCTAACCAAACCTCAAAGAGATCCCCTAAAATATAGAGGGTACATCCTTTAGTTGCAAATTTCTCTAAAAAAATCAGAAATAAACGTGTTAACGCAGGCGCGTCTTCAGACAAGTGTAAATCTGATATAAATAAAGTTACCTCAGGATTAAGACTCAATGGCATCTGCTATTTCATTGGTATGCATTTTTTCTAATACTTCTACTCTTTCAAGTAAAATCGTCTCCACAGGTACATCATCATGTCCAGATTTTTGTGTAGTTTTCACTTCACCAATTTTTTCAACAATATCCATCCCTTGGGTAACCTGCCCAAATACACAATATCCCCAGCCTTGTGCTGTTTTGCTTTGATGATTTAAAAAGAGATTGTCTTTTAAATTAATAAAAAATTGTGTACTGGCAGAATGAGGATCCATGGTGCGCGCCATTGCAATGGTGCCTCTTAAATTGCTGCCTCCCACATCCGCTTCATTGGTAAGCGTTTGCATATGCGACAAAGAAGTAGGCATAGGTTTTGGTTGAATAGCACTTGCGCCATCTGCTAAAAATCCGCCACCTTGAATCATAAAATTCTTAATAACACGGTGAAAAATACTATTTTCAAAAAATCCGCCATTGAGATATTCTAGAAAATTTTCAACCGTATTGGGGGTGGTATTTGAATGTAAACTTATAGTAATGGGACCAAAGTTAGTATGTAATCTAATAATCATAATGTAAATCTCTTTAATTGGTTGTAATGATAGGGGTAAGGGATCTGAAATTAGTATTTCTAAGGGGAAATAGGGTAACATGTTGCTAACTCAAGATCCAGTTTATATTATTATTTAGTTAGTTATTTAGCTTTTAAATCTAGGAAAATCTATTTATGATGCCAGCCTTGACCGATCATTTAAAAACACGTTTTTGCCCAAGTCCAACCGGGCTTACCCATATTGGAACTGCGCGTACCGCCTTGTTTAGTTATTTACTCGCGCATTGTGCAGAGTTTAAAAAGGCCAAAAAATCTGAATTTTTATTACGCATAGAAGATACCGATAAAGCGCGCTCTACCTCTGAATTTAGCATGTTATTAATGGAAGATTTAAAATGGCTGGATTTAGATTGGAATGAAGGTCCGTATTATCAGTCTGAACGCTTCGATATATATCAAGCCTATTATCAGCAATTATTAGACCAAAAAAAAGCCTATTATTGTTTTTGTACAGAAGTAGAATTACAAATATCGCGTCGTGCAATGATGCAACAAGGTAAACCTCCTCGATATTTGGGCACCTGTCGTCATTTAAATGAGCAACAAATTCAAGAAAAATTGGATAAAGGATTAGTGCCTGCGATTCGATACCATATTGGAGAAGAGCAGGCTATTGAGTTTTGCGATCTCATTCAAGGTGCTAAAAGCTTTCAAAGTCATGACATTGGCGATTTTATTATTAAGAAAAATGATGGCACTGCCTCCTTTATGTTTTGTAATGCCCTGGATGATGCCCTTATGAATGTGACCCATGTCATTAGGGGAGAAGATCATCTTACCAACACCCCCCGCCAGTTATTGATATTACAATCTTTAGGCCTGCGTACACCTTTGTATGGCCATATGGCTATGATTGTAGGAGACGATGGTAAACCTTTATCCAAGCGTAATGGCAGTTTATCCATAGGAGAGCTTAAAGCACAAGGTTTTTTACCAATTGCGCTTTTAAATTATTTATCTCGCCTAGGGCACCATTTTGAATTAGTTGAAAAATTATTACCTTTAGAGGAATTGGCTGATCACTTTGCGCTAAAGCAAGTCAGCCGTTCACCTGCGCGTTTTGATTATCAACAATTATTACATTGGCAAAAAGAAGCATTATCGAAAATGAGTGATGCGCAATTAAGGGAATGGATGTTGGGATGTTCTTGTCATACGCCAGAGTTTATACAAACTATTCGCGGTAATATAGTGACGTATCAGGATGTGGAATTTTGGTCCAATCAATTTTTTGTTGAAAAATTAGAATACAATGCTATCCCGGACACAGAAAAAACATTTTTATTGAATGCAGGTGCTGCTTATTTTGAAGCGGCTAAACACTGTATTCAAGAACAAGGTATAGATAAAAATATTTTATTTAATCATTTGAAAACCCAATTGAATCTTAAAGGGCCCGCTTTATTTATGCCTATGCGTATTGCAATCAGTGGAGTGAGTTTTGGTCCAGAAATGGATAAAATATTTGCTTTGTTAGGGCAAGCAGGATTACGCTCTCGATTAGATCAAGTATTAGAATTTATAGGACAACATGCAAAATGAGTAAACACACTTTAAATCATGGTTTAAAAATATATAACACGCTTACCAAGCAAAAAGAAGATTTTCATCCTATAGAGCCTGGAAAAATCACACTATACGTTTGTGGTATTACCATTTATGATGATTGCCATATAGGCCATGCTCGTGTTTTTGTTGCTTTTGATATGGTGATTCGTTTTTTAAAAATGATGGGATGGCAAATCAAATATGTTCGTAACATTACCGATATAGATGACAAAATTATTCAACGTGCCGCCCAAAATAATGAATCGGTTCAAGCTTTAACCAGTCGCTATATTGAAGAAATGGATAAAGATACGCAGCTATTGGGCATTATCAAACCCGATCTAGAGCCTCGAGCTACGCAATATATTGCGCAAATGATTTCCCTGATTCAAAATTTAATCAATCAAGATATTGCGTATATAGGCCAAAGTGGGGATGTATATTTTAGTGTTGAAAAATTTCCAGCCTATGGCGAGTTAGCACATAAAGATTTAGATAAATTACAATCTGGTGCAAGAGTAGAGATTGAACTAGCTAAAAACAGTCCGCTTGATTTTGTGCTTTGGAAACAAAGTAAAGATAATGAACCAGCTTGGGAGTCTCCTTGGGGAGCAGGGCGTCCAGGTTGGCATATAGAGTGCTCTGCAATGGTAATGGATTGCTTAGGAAGCACCATTGATATTCATGGAGGCGGGGCTGATTTAAAATTCCCTCATCATGAAAATGAGAGAGCGCAATCGCAAGCGGTGAGTAATCAAACTTTTGTGAATACCTGGATGCATGTAGGGTTTGTGCAAACCGATAAAGAAAAAATGTCAAAATCGCTTAATAATTTCTTTACGATTAAAGAGGTTTTAAAGCAATATAATGGGGAAGTGATCCGTTACTTTTTACTGGCTAGCCATTATAGAAGCCCTGTCAATTATTCTCAAGAACAATTGATTTTAGCGCACAATGCTTTAACGACGTTATATACGGCATTGCGTGGTATTGATATTATCCCACCCTTGGAAATCAATCTTGAGAATCGTTACCAACAGGCTTTTATTAGCGCGATGAGTGATGATTTTAATACCCCAGAAGCCTTGGTGGTATTATTTGAATTAGCACGTGATCTTAATGTTGCTAAAATAGATAAACGTTCTGAAAATCAAGCGCTTATACAAGAAATAGCCAGTACTTTGAAAATGCTAGCCAATAGCTTAGGATTTTTAGAGCGCTCCCCAGAGCTATTTTTACAAGGTTCCCAAGATACACATGCCAATGCAGAAATTGATGCATTAATTGCGCAACGCGTCAGCGCTCGTGAAGCTAAAGATTGGGTAAAAGCGGATGAAATTCGAAAAATGCTCGATGCCAAAGAAATTATTATTGAAGATACCCCTGAAGGTACGTTGTGGCGCCGGAAATGAATTGAGTGGTAATGCACTAATTTAATGCTATAAATTTGCAAGAATTTTTAATAAAAAAACTTGCAAATTTGTTTAAATTAGCTTATATATATAAATATGAGCACCGCATTTAGTAGATTTAGTAGCCATTTAGAGGTAGGTAAGGTATATCGTCGAGAGATGCTATTACCTTATAGCCATGCTCTTGATCGTGAGTTGAGAAATAGTGAGCAGCTTGGAATTTTAGAGAAAGTGGGGGCTGGATTATATTATTGTCCTCAAAAATCCCGATTTGGTACTTTACCTCCTAGTGATAATCAATTAATAATGGCTTTTTTGAAAGAAGATCCGTATCTTTTATTTTCTTGGAATAGTTATAATTCCTTGGGGCTGGGAATGACTCAGTTGTACAATCAGATGGTTGTTTATAATTATAAACGACACGAGCTTATTGAGCTTGGTGGTAAGCTTTTTCATTTTCGGCGCCCCACAAGAGGATTCCCTTTAACCTTAACAAAAGAATTTTTGTTGGTTGATTTATTAAATAATTTGCCTTTATTGGCAGAAGATTCTGATATGATTAAAAAAAACTTAAAATCCAAAATAGCATATTTTAATCTTGAAATGGTGAAAGATTTAGCTAAACAATATGGGAAAGTAGGGACGAAAAAATTTTTTGAGGGATTGCTGAAGTAATATGTTCTTACATCAATTGCCTGATGCTAAACAACTGTTTGAAGTGGTTGCTAGAGAAAAAAACATCTTGACTTCCTTATCAAAAGGATTTGGAATTATTGATAGATTTAGTGAAGATGTAGATATTCAGATTGAACCTGAAAAAAGAATTCAACTAAAAAGTGGCAAAAATCATGATAAGCCAATACATATAGAACAAAGACGTAATTTTTTTAATGCACTATTAAAAAATATAGTCGTAACTGATTTGCAATTTTTTAGAGATCATAGTTTTGATGATGCTGAATTATGATGTTTATCAATTATTAGAAAATGATCGTATTCAGAATTTTATTGGTATTGAACAATACTTTGCTCATAAAGATAAGCGGTTTAGGGTAATGGATGAGAAAAATTTAACTTTGAATCCTGCATTTTCAATCCCTGAGAATACAGTCCGGGACCTTTATACTAGAGAATATGAGCAAAAATCAGCTCTATACTATGGAAGACAACCTAAATTTCAAGAAATAATTGAAAAAATTGGAATTTATATTCCCTTGCTTTAATTTAACCGCGCAATGTAGGCCTCAGCGGATAAAATTCGAAAAATGCTCGATGCCAAAGAAATTATTATTGAAGATACCCCTGAAGGTACGTTGTGGCGCGAATGGCACTGAAATAAGAAAATAGTTATGATTTTTTCATCGATCTTAAAGTGTAGAGTAAGTTTTTTAACTTCTAGTTTTACACAATCTATTGTAGATACCGTCTTGGCTGTCAACATTTTTTTTAAAATTTTCCAAAAAAAATGTGCAGCCCCTCTTTTTAAAAAGTATGTATAGGTACAATATGGACGAACTGATGAATAAACCGTGG
>CANJXG010000050.1 GCA_947478905.1 Coxiellaceae bacterium | reverse complement strand
TGATAACAGAATAATGTCCATATCTATACTGGGCCGGCACGGTGACCGGCCCCTACGTTAGATCGAATCAAACTGACAAGTCGACACACTTATCTTGCTCTATAAATATGAAAAAATCAGAACTATTTTCTTATTTCAGTGCCATTCGCTTATAGTATATTCTAAAAATAAGCAATACAATGCCTGTTCCCCAGTGATTAACTCGGCAATTTAGGGCCACAAAATTTTTCAACCTCTGCCCGCGCTTTGGCTATGGCACTTTTTAAGGCATCTGGAGAGAGCACTTCAAATTCTCCAGTATCTTGACTCAGTTGTCGTATACGCGGGGTGTAGGTGAGGGTGGTTAATTTATTTCTAGCTGCCGCACAATTTTCCGCTACAATATCGGCTGCTTGCTTTTGTTTCTCTGCTTGTTCTTGTGTGAGTGTACTTTTTTCTTGCTGATCTAAAATAGATTTTTGTTGGTTTTTAAAATTTTGAATTTCTGCTGGCGCTGAGCTGCTTGGCCCCGGTGGAGGTTTAACGGTTTCAAAATTGGCAGTATCTGGCTTGATGTTCGAGTATTGTACTTGATTGTTTTTATCGATCCATTTATAAGTAGTAGCATAGCTGGCGAACGGATAGCCTATTAACAGGCTGGATAATATATAAAAAGATATACAACGAGAACGAGTACGGAGTTTCATTATTTTTCCCCTGTGTTATAGGTAATACATAATTTATTTTTATAGGCAAACTCTAAAATATGATTGTATAGTGCTGGATTGGTTTGTTTTAACTTAGGATCTACTATAATACAGCGATGTTTGTCTTTGTAGGAAGGTTTTAATAAAGGGGAGTAATACATTCTTTGATTTTTAAAAGTTGATAAACTACCGCATATTCTTTCCGCCCAATCCGACGGTCTAAAGACAATCCCTGCTTTGGTAATCCCTTCTATTATAATCTTATGCTTTGTGGGTTTGTTAACTAATTTATCTCTTTTGTTTTTTAGATTGTCCATAATCTGGTATAATTAGATGCTAATTTATATTTTTCCCTAGTAACTTACTTAGTTTATATCATTTTTACTCATATGTCAGATGAACCTTTGAAAAGATCAAAAAGCATTTATTTGTTGCCTAATTTAATTACAACTTGTGGATTATTTGCCGGATTTTATGCCATTGTAGCGGGCATGCGCGGTGACTTTAGCTATTCAGCTTTTGCTATTTACATAGCTATGCTTATGGATGGCTTAGATGGCAGGGTGGCACGTTTAACGAATACCCAGAGTGAATTCGGGGCAGAATATGATAGTTTGGCCGATGTGGTCTCTTTTGGTATTGCGCCTTCTTTAGTAGCATATAGCTGGGGATTAATGAGTCTTGGAAAACCAGGTTGGTTGGTTGCCTTCTTTTATGCAGCAGCAACTGCGCTAAGGTTAGCTAGATTTAATACCAAATTAAAAGATAAAAGTGAGCGTGATGAAGAAGTCGTCGATAATTACTTCCAAGGGCTTCCTTCTCCAGCTGCTGGGGGATTAGTGGCAGGTATGGTGTGGGTCGCGCATGAGTATGGGATCCCCGGATTGAAATTATGGGATTTGACTGCCTTGGTTACGCTTATTACTGCATTTTTAATGGTCAGTAATGTGCCTTATTATAGTTTTAAACATTTCCATTTAAGAGGCAAAGTTCCTTTTGTTGCTTTTTTAGCGGTATTAGTGGGGCTGGTTTTTATTTCTTTAGATCCACCTCAAATTGTATTGGGTTTATTTGTGATGTATGTGGTATCAGGACCGATATTTTTTGTAAAAAACTGGCTTTTTAAGAAAAAAACAGTTTAAGCGCCATGAATTCAGAAATTTTAGAAATACTGCATGTAATGGAGGTCCCAGTTTGGATCCCAAAAAATCGTAAATTATCAATACAATCAATACAATCAATACAATCTACGCAATCTACTCCTAGCCTCTCTATCTCTACGAATGCTCGATATGCTCTCATATTGGGCTGCATGGGTCAGTGGGATGCGCAAACACACGCCATAAAAGAAGATCATTTTAATATGCTAAAACGTCTTATTGTAGCTTTAAATTGGGATTTTGCATCTTGTATGATAGGGGAAGTGAACGTAGAGAGTCAGGTGCAACCAGACTTGGTCAAGGTAGTCAAAAACAGTAATCTGGAAAAAATAATTGTATTTGGAAATGAGGTAGCGAAATTAGCGCAGGTATTAGGATCGCACTGTGTAGAAGTGATTGTTGTACCCTCTGTTGAGGATTTAATGCGTGATGCTATAGCAAAACGAGAAGCATGGGGGCGTTTACTCCCCCATAAAACGCTCTAGAGAAGTCTTAGGCTTCTAATGTGCCCCTTCTTCCTCTTCTTCATCGCCATCTTCATCATCTGGCATTAAATCTGGTAGATTTAATAAATAAATGACGATTTTATCGCTTAATTTATAAACTATATCCCCGTAATCAAAACTAGATAAAATTAGTTGGCTATCTTCAGTTTCATTAATGACCAAATCAAGGCCTTCTGTGAACATTTCTTCTTCTTCAGTTTCAGAAAGAACACGTTCAATTAAATCACTTAATACATCTACTTGATCTTCTTCTGCTAATAGGTGTAATTCAGCAAGTGCTTCAGGATGTAATTCAATGATGAGCTCAGAATCATCTGAACCATCTAGAGACGGTAGAGCAACGGATTCATTTTTGTCTTTAACGCGCTCCATAGCGACCATAGCATTAGACAAGGAATCAGATTGCATCAATAAACTTAATGCCATTTGCATGAACTCTTCTGGGGATTGATCTAATTCTTTTGCTATTTCAGTAATATCTTCAAGAATTTCATCTGGTAATTCTACGTTTAATGTTGTCATGGTTACAGAGCCTCTTTTGTTTATTTCGATTTACAATGCACGATGTAGAATAATAAGAATTAAATGTCTTTGGGTCAACTTTTTTTTATCAATTTTACCAAAATCCTAAAAATTTCCACCAAGCCAGACCAATGCTACCCCAAATAGCAATGTTTAGCAAGCTAACAAGAAATCCAGTTTTCCACCAATCTTTAATATCCACATAGCCTGCAGAATATAATAAGGGGGCGGGGGCAAAGCTATAATGAGTTAGTCCGCCATATAAGTTGCTGATAAATATCAGAGTTAAGGCAGCTAACATGGGAGGTGTCCCTAATGCCACAGAAATGGTTAAAAAACTCCCATACATAGACAAAATATGCGCGGTAGAGCTTGCAAAAAAGTAGTGGGAATAAAAATAAATTAAAGCGAGTAAAGGATATGCCGTCGTCCAAGGCAAAGTTCCAAATTGTAGTTTAATAACTTGACTGACCCAGTTAATAACGCCATATTCAAGCATGGTTTTAGCGAACATCATTAACACACAAAACCATATGAAAGTTTCCCATGCTTCATCAATTTTTACGAGCGTTTTCCAATCTACCACTCGGGTTAAGAGTAAAATAGACACCCCAATCATCGCGCTCAGAACCGCTGATAATCCAAGGGATTTACCAAAAATCCATAAAAGTAGCAATAAGATGATAGTTCCGAGCATAATCCATTCACATGATTTTATTTTTCCTAAAATTTGCAATTGCTCATGCGCTACTAAAGGGGCATTAGGAGTATGCTTTATCTCAGGTGGATAAATCCAGTACACAAATAAAGGCATTAAAATTAAACTAAATAAACCCGGAACCACGGTTGCTAATGCCCAAATACCCCAGGTAATTTCTGGCATAGCCCATTGATTTTCAACTGCTTGGGTATTAGTCATCATTTGCAAAATAGGGTTTGCTGCCATAGCGGTTAAAAATAAGGAGGAGGTGATAGCGCATCCTTGAAAAGAGACTACCGTAAGAAACGCACCTATTTTTCTAGAGGATGGACTAAATGGAAGGCTTTGGTAAGAAGTCGCAATTCCTTTTAAAATGGGGAATACGATACCCCCAATTCTGCCCGTTACACTGGGAATGGCAGGGGATAATATTAAATCAGTCATTAACATACCATAAGCTAATCCTAAGCTGCTTTTTCCTAAAAGCGCTGTAAAATAATACGCAATGCGTTTACCAAGGCCGGTGGTGCTAAATCCACTGGCTATAAATAAAGCAAAGACGACTAACCAAACGGTTTCATTGGCAAAACCAGATAAGGCCATATCGAGCGTGATAGTTTTAGTGAGTAAAGCAATCACCATAGCAATGAGTGCAGTACCTCCCATAGGCAGGGGCTTAATAATTAAGCCTAAAATAGTGGTTATAAAAATCGTTAAAATATGCCACGCTTTATCTTCTAGCATTAAGGTGGGGGGGCGGGGATAGAACCATAAGAGGGCTCCAATAAAAAAGCAAATCAATAAAGAACGATAGTTGATTGAATGATTTTGAAGAGGTAAACTGTGGGATGTCGATGTCATTAAAGTGATCTCGTTTTTATTTTTACTTATGTTTTTATGAATAGGGTTATCGATGTCATATTTATCTCGCCGAACGTTCGCTATTATATCTCATCCTGATGCAGGTAAAACCACTTTAACAGAAAAGTTTTTATTATTTGGTGGCGCAATTAAGTTAGCTGGCACTGTAAAGGGTCGAAAAGCCGCGCGTCATGCTACTTCAGATTGGATGGCTTTAGAAAAAGAGCGCGGGATCTCAGTCACCACTTCCGTGATGCAGTTTCCTTTTGAGGATTGTATTTTAAATTTATTAGACACACCAGGACATGAAGATTTTTCTGAAGATACTTATCGAACCTTAACGGCTGTGGATTCTGCTTTAATGGTCATTGATGCAGTCAAAGGGGTAGAAATGCGTACTATCAAATTAATGGAAGTATGCCGTTTAAGAGATACCCCCATTATCACTTTTGTGAATAAGCTAGATAGAGACTCTCGAGATCCTATTGAATTATTAGATGAAATAGAACATATTCTTAAAATACAATGTGCGCCGATGACTTGGCCGATTGGATGCGGCAAATTATTTAAAGGTGTATATCATTTAGTTCGAGATGAAGTGATTTTATTTTTACCAGGTAAAGGGGATGTTATTCAAGAAGGCGAAGTAATTCAAGGCCTTGATAACCCTATTTTAGATGAACGTTTTGGATCCCTTATTGTCGATTTTAGAGAGCAATTAGAGTTAGTTTTAGGGGCCAGCCATCGATTTGATCACCAGGCCTATTTAGAAGGCCGCCAAACGCCTGTTTATTTTGGCTCAGCTTTAAATAATTTTGGGGTGCGAGAAATTTTACAAGCTACCCATGCACTAGCCCCTCCTCCTGGAGCCTATCAAACCCATACTCGAGTAGTGCTACCTCCAGAGAAAAAGTTTTCTGGTTTTGTATTTAAAATACAAGCCAATATGGATCCTCAGCATCATGATAGAGTTGCTTTTTTAAGAGTCTGTTCAGGGGAGTATAAAAAAGGAATGAAACTTTATAATGTTCGCTTGAAACGAGAAGTGTTAATTTCAAATGCGTTGACCTTTATGGCAGGCGAGCGAGAACAAGTTGAACAAGCGCTACCAGGAGATATTATTGGATTGCATAATCGGGGAAGCATTCAAATTGGAGATTGTTTTACCCAAGGAGAAGACTTACAGTTTATTGGGATCCCTAATTTTGCGCCAGAATTATTTAAAGCAGTACGGCCTCGCGATCCTTTAAAAATGAAAGCGCTGCAAAAAGGATTGATTCAATTGTCACAAGAGGGGGCAACACAAGTATTTAGACCACTAGATAATAATCAGATTTATTTAGGAGCTGTGGGGGTATTGCAGTTTGATGTGGTAGCCCATCGTTTACAACATGAGTATAACGTGGAATGTATTTACGATAATACTATTATTACCACTGCACGCTGGATTAAATGTGATAATAAGAAAAAATTAGAGGAATTTAAAAATAAACTTCCAGCGAATCTTGCTTTAGATGGAGGCGATAATTTAACGTATCTCGCACCCAGTATGGTGAATCTAGGATTAGTTATGAGTCGTTGGCCTGAAATAGAGTTTTTAGCCACCCGGGAGAATTGACTATGCAGGTTGGCATGAGAGTCTCTCTAATGATCCCTTTTATACTATTTTTAGGGGTGGTGTATATCTTATGGGGTGGCTTATCTTTGAATCCCGTTTATACGCCGCCTAAGGAATTTAAGGAGGTTAATTTAGCACAAACACCCATTACAGAATATATTTTTAGTACCTCTATTGAATCTGACAAATTTCAAAGATTATTAAAAAGTTTTAGGTGTGTGACTTGTCAAAATCAAAGTGTAGCTGATTCTACTGCCCCTATGGCACTGAGTATGCGAGAGGCTATTTATACACAATTAAAAGCAGGTCACAGTGAAAAAGAAATACAAGATTTCTTGGTTTCGCGCTATGGTGACTTTGTTTTATATAATCCGCCTTTTAAAATAGAAACCTTTATTTTGTGGCTAGGACCTTGTGTATTTCTTGTAATAGGCCTGGTAATCGGCCTTGGTTTTGCGGTGAATAGGTCTATGAATAGGTCTATTGGTTAGTTTGATTTAGTGTGATATCGTAGTGGTAAGAAACTACTATTAAGACTAATATGCAAGGGATGGCTTTAGAGTATGAATCTATTATCACGTAGTCTATTATTTCAATTCACTTTAACTGTTATTATATTTAGTATTTCAAATGTTGCTATGACAGCCCCTCTTGTGATTAACGGCTCAGATCAGGCAGGGTGCTCAGTGGGTAACTGTGGGGCGAACGGAACTGGGGGCGTTGATTTTCAAACTGACAACAAACTTTATGTTTTGAATGGTCAAAACATAGGACAAACCAGTGGTGTCAGTGTGACTGCCAGCGGGGGCAATAACATTGGTGATATTTTATTTAAAGACGATAGTACTATTTTAGGCAGTGTCACCCCAATAGGTAACATATTAAGATTAATCGAGCTTGATCCTCTATCTGGCGGCCCGGTTACCGCTAAGTCTGATGTACGAGTGTCTACTTTATATTTACCGGGTAACGCACTGTTCTTTATGAGTGATGGTGCCAATTTAACGGCTAATGTGGAAAGTAATAACGGTCAGGTTCCAAGTTCTTTATTAATATTACAGGGAAGTCATACTATTACTGGGGAGATAGGAACGAGTACTGATTGGATGCGTGTAGTCTTCGCTGGTGATACTGGAACCACAGGCAATATATATGGTAATGTCCTATTTGCTGCAAGTAATCCGAATGCAGAATTAAGAATTGCTCCTAATAAAAATATTACTGGTCTTGTATCTGGATTCTCTTTTAGTAGCGATTATTCTTTAGGTATACTGACTTTTGAAGGAAACTCGGTAAGTAATAGTGGTAATGTATCACGTGATTGGATAGGAACATCATTAGCTAGACGTATCAATCAAGTCAATATTAATGCCGGTACTTTGCTCCTAAATCATAATATTTATGCCACTAATACCATTGTAAATGCATGTGCTCGACTCTTAGTCTCCAATGATGTTACTGTATCG
>CANJXG010000049.1 GCA_947478905.1 Coxiellaceae bacterium | reverse complement strand
GGGATCTTAGGGCTTTATTAAAGGAGGTGCGAGAGCATACCGAGATGGCTCGACAAATGGGTTGGATACGGGATTGAAAATTATTAGTCTCTCAAGCAAGATTTAAGATCATGGAGCCTTGTTAACCGAGCTCACCGGAAGGACACGCTCCCTTGTATTTATAGCCCCTTCTCACGCTGTGCCTCTGAATAATATTCATCATTGGTGGAAATGGGTAGCAGGTGCAAATTGGAAATATCCGCAAGGGCCTACAGACCCCAAAAGCCCTCTCAATCATCCTGTTGTACATGTTTCTTGGGATGATGCTCAAGCCTATTGTAAATGGATAGGCGCACACCTTCCCACAGAAGCACAATGGGAATTAGCAGCTCGCGGCGGTTTAGAAAACAAAAGTTATCCATGGGGGAGATACATTACAACTCAAAGGAAAATGGATGGCCAATACCTTTCAATGAAATTTGCCGTATAATGATACAAAAGAAGATGGTTTTGCTGGTACATCGCCCGTGAAATCTTTCGCTGCCAATGGGTATGGATTATATGATATGATAGGGAATGTCTGGGAGTGGTGCTCTGATTGGTATAGTGTGGATCTCTACCGCCAGCGTCAAGCAAAAAACACCATTAACCCCATAGGACCTACAAAAGCTTTTGAACCCAACCATCCTCTAGAACCTCAACGGGTAACAAAAGGAGGTTCTTTTTTATGCAATGATGTATACTGCATAAATTACGGAACCAGTGCAAGAAGAGGCACTGCGCAAGATACAAGTGCTTCTCATATAGGCTTTCGATGTGCTTATTGATATAACCTAAATAAATGCTAAAAAAATTACATAATAAAACGGTTTTAGTCACAGGGGCTGGATCAGGGATTGGGCGAGCCGTCGCTCTAGAAGCAGCAAAATCTGGTGCAACTGTTATTTTACTTAGTAAAACTTTAAAAAAACTTGAACAGGTTTATGATGAAATCATGACCTATCATCATGAAGATGCGCAATGCCCAGAGCCCATAATTCATCCTATTAATTTGCTCACCATGACGCCTCAAGATGCCCAAAAAATGGCTAAAGGGATTCAAGATACTTTTGGATGTCTGCATGCGATTATACACTGTGCAGGCATTGTAGGACAGCTGAGCCCTATAGAATATTACCCTGCCCATCTTTGGCAAGAAGTAATTCATTTAAATTTGACCATGCCTTTTTTATTAACACAAGCCTGTTTACCTTTATTAAAAGCGGCACCTTCGAGTAAAATTATATTAACCAGTGCAGATGAAGGACAGCACGCTAAAGCCTATTTTGGAGCCTACACGTGTTCCAAATTTGGGATCGAAGCACTTACCCAGGTTTTGTCTCAAGAACTAGACAATAGCACTTCTATTGAAGTTCACAATATTAATCCTAAAAAGGTACGTACTGCCCTGCGATTAAAAATCTACCCTTCTGAAGATCCTAGCACTTTAATCACCCCACAAGAAATAGCAAAGGATTATATAGCTTTATTGTCTTTATAGTTATCTAACTTGCATTTTTTTAGTGAAAAAATTCAAAAATAGTACTAAATTAAGTAAAACCCAACAAAAAATTTTACAAAAGTAGATCATTGGGTTTATAGTGGACGAGTTAGTCTATTTATTAATAAACATTAATAAATTTACTAATATTTAATCAATTTTTAATTTAATTTTTAGGATATTTTTTGTATATGAATAAGATTTATGTCGGTAACTTGAATTACAACTCAACTAAAGAAGAATTACAAGCACATTTTTCTCAGTTTGGAGGCATTTCTGAAGTTGCCCTACCAGAAGATAAATTCACAGGCAGACCTCGTGGTTTTGCATTTATTACTTTTAACAACCCTGCAGATGCACAAAAAGCATGCGAAGTTGCTAATGGTCAAGAATTCTCAGGTAGAACCTTAAAAGTCAATCTAGCTGAAGATAGAGCACGCACTGGAAGCGGTGGTGGTTCTAGCTCTCGCGATCGCGACAGCGAAAGTCGTTGGTAGTTTCTACCCACGTTAGGTTTTTAGGGTCGGAATTATCCGACCCTCTACCTTGACCTTCTATATAATTTCTTCTTGAATGATTTTCCATGAACCTGGGGTTAAATCTCGGGGCAATCGGTATGTTCCAAACCGAATTCTAATTAAACGACTCACTTTTAAACCTTGGCTTTCAAACATACGACGCACTTCTCGATTACGTCCTTCTTGTAGAACCACCTGAAACCATTGATTAGCAGCCCCTTTGCCTTTTTCTAATTTTATTAATTTATCAAAATGTGCTACTCCATCTTCAAGCACAACACCTCGTTCTAGTTTATCCATAATTTCTGGAGTCACCTCTCCTAAAACCCGCACTAGATATTCACGGCTTAATCCAAATTTGGGATGCATCATACTATGCGCTAAATCACCTGAATTAGTAAATAACAACAATCCTGAAGTACTCACATCCAAGCGCCCTACCATCACCCACCGACCAGAAGGAGGCTGTGGAAGCGCTCTAAAAACACTAGGAATATTCCCTTCATCATTTTGAGAACAAACCTCTCCAACGGGTTTATGATACATAATAATTTGAGGCTGCTGCGCAATAGGATTTAAATGCACCACCCGGCCTTCAATGGCGATTTTATCATTAAATGACATTCTATCGCCTAACACTGCAGGTTTATCATTTAAAGTGATTCTTCCTTCACTTAACCATTTTTCAATAGTACGTCGAGATGCCAAGCCATGATTGGCTAGCATCTTTTGAATTTTTACCGTAGGTTCGCTGCTTTTTCGATTCATAATGATTATATTGTATCCAATTCAGTTTCAGTTTCAATTGCAAATTCAAGTTGTTCTGTCACTTCCATGTCTTCATTACAATCCTTAGAATCCATTATTAACTCTGGCGTTAATTCGTTTAAATCTTTCAGCGGTGTTAAATCTGCTAACGCAGGTAATGCTTCTAAAGATTTTAAATTAAAAAAATCTAAAAACGATTTTGTGGTAGCATATAATGCAGGCTTTCCGGGAACCTCTTTATGTCCTACAATGCGAATCCAATCTAATTCGCTTAACGTTTTCATGATATTTGTACTTACTACTACGCCTCGCACTTCTTCAATTTCGCCACGAGTAATAGGTTGTCTATACGCAATCAAAGCTAAAGTCTCCATAAAAGCTCTCGAAAATCGAGTCGATTTCTCTTCTAATAACCCACTAAGTTGCTCCGTTACTTCAGGGGCAATTTGAAATCGATATCCACTAGCTACTTGTACCAAATGAATACCGCGCTGCGCATAATGTGCTTCTAGCTCACTTAACAACGCTCGAATTTCTCCTAAATTGAGTTCAGGACATACTAGTTTTCTAAGTGCTTCAGCACTTAGGGGCACATTAGAAGCAAATAAAGCCCCTTCTACAATATTAAGCATCTGCATCCCCTATGTTCTTTAAATGGATAGGGCCAAAAGGCTCTGTTTGCACTATATCTAATAACCCTGCTTTCATGAGCTCTAATATTGCAATAAAACTCACAACAATGCCCAGCCGACCTTCTGATAAATTAAAACAATCCCCAAAAACAACCAATGTATTTTCACTCACCAACAGTAAAATAGCACTCATGCGTGCTCTGACTGACAACGGTTCTTGCTGAATTTTATGGGTTGCCAAAAGAGACGAATTTTTTAAGACATTCACAAAAGCAGCAACCAAATCTTCCACGCACATAGAAGGTGCTTGTAAACGTTTTTCTACTTTTTCAAAAGGCTGATTATCAATTACAAAAACATCACGACCTACCTGAGGCAGTTCAGTCAAATTATGAGCCGCCTGTTTGAATCTTTCATATTCTTGTAAACGTCGAATCAACTCCACTCTAGGATCGAGCTCGTCTTCATTTTCTTCTATATTCTGCCTTGGCAATAGCATTTTGGATTTAATTTCTGCCAAAGTCGCAGCCATCACTAAGTAATCGGCTGCCAATTCTAATTTGAAGTTTTTCATCACCTCAACATACACCATATACTGTTTTGTAATTTCAAAAACAGGAATATCGAGTATATCTAAATTATGTTTACGAATGAGATATAATAACAAATCCAAAGGCCCAGAAAAAGATTCTAGAAACACTTCTAGGGCTTCTGGAGGGATATATAAATCCTCTGGTAACTTAGTCAAAGGCTGTCCTTTGACTAATACTTGGGTTAGTACGGGCTCAAGCGTTGCTGCTTCCATATTTTAGCGATCCCGACTGGGTAAACCCATCACATCTCGAACATGGGTTAATGTTTGCGCTGCGGCTTCTCGAGCTAGCTCGCAGCCTTCTCTAATAATTTCTTTAACTAATCTTGGATTTTCTATATAAGGTTGCGCCGCTTCTATAATCGGGGCTTGTTCTGCAATAATGGAATCAATTAAAGGTTGTTTACATTCTAAGCACCCTATCCCCGCGCTACGACACCCTTTTTGCACCCATTGTTTAATATCCTCTGAAGAATACACTTTATGTAACCCCCAAACTGGACATTTTTCTGGCTCACCCGGATCGCTACGTCGAACCCGCGCGGGGTCGGTGGGCATCACCCGAATTTTATACGTAACCGATTCAGGCTCTTCTCTTAATCCAATAGTATTTCCATATGATTTTGACATTTTTCGCCCATCTAGCCCAGGTAATTTTGATTGTTCTGTCAATAAAACCTGAGGTTCCATTAGGATAATTTTACCCGAGCCTTCTAAAAATCCTAATAAACGCTCTCTATCGCCTATAGATAGATTTCCTTGTGCTTCTACTAAAGCTTGGCCTGTTTCCAAAGCATGTTTATTGCCTGTTTCTTGATATTTTTTTAAAAGATCCGTGTATAGTTTAGCATTTTTTTTGCCTAGTTTCGTAATCGCGATATGCGCTTTTTCTTCAAAACCTAGATCTTTTCCATAAATATGATTAAATCGACGCGCAATCTGGCGAGCCAACTCTAAATGCACAACCTGATCTTCTCCCACAGGAACTAAAGTAGCATTATACAATAGTACATCGGCAGCTTGTAATAGCGGATACCCCAAAAACCCATAGGTTGCTAAGTCTTTTTCTTTTAACTGTTCTTGTTGATCTTTATAGGTAGGGATACGTTCTAACCAGCTTAAAGGCGTCATCATGGATAATAATAAATGCAATTCTGCGTGTTCTGGAACACGAGATTGAATAAACAAAGTACAAGACCCTGGATTTAATCCCGCAGCCAACCAATCGGTTACCATCTCCCATACATGATCTTCGAGCTGCGAAGATTCATCATAATGCGTTGTTAAAGCATGCCAATCTGCTACAAAATAAAAGCAATCATATTCATGTTGTAATTTAATCCAACTTTTTAGCACACTAAGATGCCCCAAATGTAAACGTCCTGTTGAGCGCATACCTGATACCACGCGCTGAGACTCACCTGAGAGTAAACTCACACCTTTTCTCCTGTTTTATTGATTTTTAACTTAAAAATATTCTTTAACATCCTCTAAACCCCCCGATCCCGAACGGATCACTATAGGTGTATCTCCTAATAAATCAATCACTGTAGTAGCCCCAGGGTAACATAGCCCGCCATCTAATACTAAATCCACCATTCTATTAGTGGCCTCAACAATCAAATTGGGATCCTCTATAGGAGCTGGCTCCCCGGGTATCCATAACGTCGAGCTCAAAAGAGGCTCCCCTAGTTCTTCAACTAATTTTAAAGGAATGGCATGATGAGGAATACGAATCCCAACTTCTTTTCGCTTGCTACCTTGTGCGATTTTGGGAATATTCTTGGTAGCCTTTAATAAAAACGTATAAGGACCCGGGGTTAATTTTTTGATTATTTTATAATCACGATCAGATATAGCGGCATACTGAGCTACTTGGGAGATATTATCACAAATTAGGGTCATTGGATGCTTTTCATCTAATTGCCTAATGCGACGAATCGTTTCTACAGCAAGGCGATTATTAAACAAACACCCCAAAGCATAAGCAGAATCCGTTGGATAAGCGATAACTTTGCCCGCTTGTAGCGCTTCAACTGCTTGATTAATAATTCTTTTTTGGGGATTTTCTGAGTGCAAACTAAAATATCGTGTCATAACTATAAAACAGCTCTTTCAATTTTAATATAATTTTCTGGTATAATACTTAAAGCTCGATAATCCATTTTAGCAATAACATTAAATATATAACTAGGATACCAGAAAATTGTGAAATTATTTTATGATAGTTTACCCCTTATCATCTTTTTTATCTTATATTATGCCATTGATATTTTTGCAGCCACTGCAGGTGCTATGATTGCTAGCTTTTTGCAAGTTAGCTTAATCTTAGTAAGAGGTAAAAAACCCGACACTTCCCATTGGATAACATTAGTAACAATATTAACATTGGGTAGTGCTACCTTATTTTTCAAAAATGAGATGTTTATTAAGTGGAAACCCACGGCAGTGTATTGGGTTTTATCTTTAGCATTTTTAGGAAGCCAATTTATTGGAGAAAAATCCTTAATTAAACGTATGTTAGATCACACCATAGAGCTCCCTTCTAAAATTTGGGTTATATTAAATACAAGTTGGTCAGCATTCTTTTTATTAATGGGGATGCTTAATCTCTTTGTTGTGTATAATTTTGAAACGCATATATGGGTGAATTTTAAATTATTTGGCTCTTTGGGGCTCACGTTAGTATTTGTCATCATACAGGGCGTTTTTTTAGCACGCTATTTACCTGCCAATGAACGATAGAATTTCGAAAATACGAGCCTGTTTAACCCAGGCATTGGCTCCGAGCTTACTTGAAATCATTGATGAATCTGCAAAGCATATTGGTCATGCTGGCGCTCAAGGTGGCGCCGGCCACTATGCACTCATCATTAGTAGTTCTCAATTTAATCCAAATACTCAAATCGATAATCATCGCCTTATTTATAAAGCACTAGATGGACTGATTCCAAAAGAGATCCATGCATTAAGTATTGACATTAAATACTAGGCGGTTTTGCTAAGTTTCAGGATGCTTGGCGCGTGAGGCAAAGCCAAACTGATCTACTTTCGGCATAAAAATATCAATTAAAAGTTTATGCAATCTGTATTTTTATTTAATTTATTTTTATTTCTGCTGACTGCAACAGATTTTCACCATCGTCATTGCGAAACAGTGCAGCGCAAGCGAAACCGTTTGAAGCAACCCAGCCTTACAATAGCGCATCCTTTTGGAATTTTTTCTTTTAATTATTATATTGCTCATGAAAATGAACTAATAAAGCATCGTGAATATTTTGAAAAAACGGTGCAGGTGAGCCTGGATATTTTTTTGCTAAATCTTCTATAACTGAATAATCCATTACAAAAAAATTACGCATTATATAATTACCCTGTATTCTAACAGGAGTTATTGGCTTAAATTTAGTTTCAAAATCTTTATTAAATCTTAAAATCAGACTACCTCCATCTTCAAAAAGTAGAAAAGTATCATCTTTTAGTGGAACACTATTGGTTAATAAATATAATTTTTGATAAAAAAATGGTGCGGCTTGTATGTCACTTGGTCTACCATCCATAATCATTTTTACTTGTGGATAAGCAGAAAAAATAGAAATTTTTCTTTGATTTCCTTGTGGATTAGTTTTCAAAAAATATTGATTATAAAAATCCGGAAAAAAACATTGCGCTGCAGTATAATTAGGATTAAACTTTGGATAAAAAATAGTTTGTTTGTTGATTAACAAACATCAGGTGTAATTACTCTGTAATTTAGAAAGCATAGGTTAAAATGGTTCTTTTTTTGGTGCTGACCGCAACTAAAATAAGGACACTCCAACCTATGCTAGCCTCTATTTTATCTAATTTAAAAAAATTTCGCGAACAAATTTATCATATTATCCAATGGCGGCCGGATGCCTGTATGGAGCTACTGGATGCCTTGTGCAGTAACGTTACGGCAGATAGCGTAGTTGAGTTGAGTCTCAACGTGCATCATCGTCGGACCTATAATAGCATTACCGATGTACTCACTACCTTTCATGAAGGTGGCGAAACTCAAGCTGATGAATTACGGCATCTTGTCATCGAGCAGGCTATTGAAG
>CANJXG010000048.1 GCA_947478905.1 Coxiellaceae bacterium | reverse complement strand
TGATAACAGAATAATGTCCATATCTATACTGGGCCGGCACGGTGACCGGCCCCTACGTTAGATCGAATCAAACTGACAAGTCGACACACTTATCTTGCTCTATAAATATGAAAAAATCAGAACTATTTTCTTATTTCAGTGCCATTCGACTATAATAAACGCTATTTTAAAATAGTCTTGACTAATTTCAAATAGCGTTTATTATAGTCAGATGGACCGCGCACAAAAATCACAAATTTTAAAAGATTTAGAAAAAAAACTCGTTTTTTTGGTTGGACCTCGTCAAGTCGGAAAAACATGGCTGGCTAAAAATATAGCTTCTGAATTTACACACACTGTTTACTTAAATTATGATAAGCAATCGGATCGTGAAATTATTCATGCTGAAAGTTGGCTACCATCTACTGAATTACTCATTTTAGATGAGTTGCACAAAATGGATGATTGGAAAAATTATCTCAAAGGTCTTTATGATACTAAAATAACTACACTCCGTGTTTTAGTGACAGGCAGTGCTCGATTAGACATTTTTAATCAACTAGGGGATTCTTTAGCAGGGCGTTATTTTAAACATCGTCTTTTACCTTTTTCATTAGCAGAATTAAACCAATTAAATTTATTAAATAACAAGATTAATTCTCTTGATCAATTAATCACATTGGGAGGTTTTCCAGAGCCTTATTTATCCAATAATATGTTGGATGCTAATCGATGGCGTTTACAATATTCGGATAGTTTATTAACAACGGATGTCTTTGAGTTCGATAACGTTCATAATTTAAAAGCAATGCGTTTAATTTTTAATATGCTTCGTAATCGAGTTGGATCACCAGTTTCTTATCAATCTTTGGCAGAGGATGTTGCTGTATCCTCGATGACTATTAAAAAATATATTCAAATTTTAGAAGCATTGTATATTATTTTTAAAGTGACGCCTTATTCTAATAATATTGCAAGAAGCTTATTGAAAGAACCTAAAATATATTTTTTTGATACAGGATTGGTACAAGGGAATGAAGGTGCCAGCTTTGAAAATTTAGTTGCGCTTAGTTTACTAAAACATGTCTATGCTAAAAATGATATGTTAGGACAAGAATATAGTTTACATTATTTGCGGACCAAAGAAGGATATGAGGTCGATTTTGCACTAGTGTATCAAGATAAAATAGATCAAATGATCGAAGTGAAGTTATCTGATGGTGCCCTTAGTTCATCTTTGAAAATGTTTTATGAAAAATACAAACATCCTGCTATGCAATTAGTGAAATTTTTACGTAATGAATATAAAAAAGATGGTATTGAGATTTTAAAAGCAGAAAAATATTTATCGACATTACTTTTGTGATCTAGTTCTTTGCTTGTAAATGAGATTATGGTGCAACTCAAGAGTGTTATTGATTTTTTCCTGTATAATACAGTATATTTATATTTTAATCTACATTAATTAAACCGCCTGGAGAATTTGTTGAAATAATTAGTCCTCCACCTAGCATTTTATCATTTTGATATAATACTAAAGATTGCCCTGGGGTTACCGCACGTTGCGTATTTTCAAATACTACTTTAAGCGTATTATCATGTTGAATATACACGGTACAAGGTTCATCCTGTTGGCGATAGCGCGTTTTTGCATTACAGGTAAATGCCAATTCAGCAGGGGAGCCACTTACCCAATGTAATTGCGTTGCTGTGAGTTCATTACAAAAATGCCATGGATGCTCACTACCTTGAGCTACATATAGAATATTATTTTCGCGATCTTTTCCAACCACATACCAAGGAAGAGCAGAACCTGCTTTGGTTCCTCCAATTTTTAACCCTTGCCTTTGGCCTAAAGTGTAAAACATAATTCCATCATGTTCTCCAATAGTTTCTCCGGTAGGCATTTTAATTAACCCTGGTTTTGCATTAAGAAAATCTTCTAAAAATGGTTTAAATTTGCGCTCTCCAATAAAGCACAATCCCGTACTATCTTTTTTATCGTGTGTAATAAACCCTAAATCTTGGGCAATTTTTCTTACCTGGGGCTTGGTAAGATCAGCTAAAGGAAATAAACTACGGCTGAGTTGCTCTTGATTTAAGGTATATAAAAAGTAGCTTTGATCTTTATTGAGATCGTGTGCTTTGTGTAGGGTATAGGGTCTTTTTTTTGCAGATTTTTCAGAACTATTTAATTTTTTAACATAATGCCCAGTTGCAATATAATCGGCACCTAGTTTTATTGCATGATTTAAAAAGTGTTTAAATTTAATTTCTTTATTACATAAAATATCAGGATTGGGAGTGCGCCCTGCTTTATACTCTTCTAAAAAAGAATTAAAAACATGTTGCCAATATTCTTGTGCAAAATTTACGGTATGTAAAGGAATATCTAGTTTTTGACAGATGGTTCGCGCATCTTTGAGATCAGCCTGGGCAGAGCAATAACTTTCCGTATCGTCTTCTTCCCAGTTTTTCATAAACAAGCCTTCTACTTGGTATCCTGCTTTTTGTAATAAATAAGCACTTACACAGGAATCGACCCCTCCAGAGAGGCCAACGAAGACGGTTTTTTTAAATTGGTTACTTAAGTTCATATAAAGTGATTTAAAGTTATTTGTAAAACTAATTTTATTTTGTAAAAAGGGAGAATTAAAAGTTGTCCTGCTTAGTATATACTACTAAAGAAAAGGAGCATAGAAACATGACTTATGAAAAAATATTTATTCCTAAAAATGGATCAAAAATAACCCTGAATGAAGATAAATCTTTAAATGTTCCTGACAATCCGATTATCCTTTTTATAGAAGGAGATGGAATAGGGGTGGATATTACCCCTCCTATGATAAAAGTAGTGAATGCTGCGGTGGAAAAGGCTTATGGGAATACCCGCCGTATTCATTGGATGGAAATTTATGCAGGGGAAAAAGCTGCTCAACTCTATGGTAAGGATCATTATTTACCAAACGAAACCTTAAAAGCATTACAAGAATTTAAAGTCGGTATCAAAGGACCATTAACTACACCAGTGGGTGGAGGAATGCGATCTATTAATGTTGCTTTAAGGCAACAATTAGATTTGTTTGTTTGTCTTAGGCCTATCCGTTATTTTCAAGGTACCCCAAGTCCTGTAAAAAATCCTGAATTAACGAATATGGTTATATTTAGAGAAAATGCCGAAGATATTTACGCAGGCATAGAATGGGCTGCAGATAGTGAGAAAGCTAAGAAACTAATTTTATTTTTACAAGAAGAAATGGACGTTACTCAAATTCGATTCCCAGATCATTGTGGTATCGGTATTAAACCAGTCTCCAAAGAAGGAACTATGCGTTTAGTACGTCAGGCATTTCAATATGCTATTGATAATGATAAATCATCTGTAACGTTAGTTCATAAAGGCAATATTATGAAATATACCGAAGGCGCCTTTAAAGAATGGGGTTATGAATTAGCATGTCAAGAATTTGGTGCTGTTTTATTTGAGGGGGGACCTTGGTGTGTATTTAATAACCCCAAAACGGGAAATAGTATTATGGTAAAAGATGTTATTGCAGATGCATTTTTACAACAAATTTTATTGAGACCCTCCGATTATAGTGTCATTGCTACCTTAAATTTAAATGGAGACTACATCTCTGATGCGCTGGCTGCACAAGTTGGTGGTATAGGAATAGCGCCGGGTGCAAATTTGGGATCAGAAATTGCTTTGTTTGAAGCCACCCATGGGACGGCACCTAGATATGCAGGCAAAGATAAAGTGAATCCAGGTTCTTTAATTTTGTCAGCAGAAATGATGTTGCGTCATATGAATTGGATAGAAGCTGCAGATAAAATTATAGAAGGTATGCAGGGTGCTATAAAAGCAAAAAGCGTGACATATGATTTGGCAAGATTAATGGAGGATGCTACTGAAGTGCAATGTTCTAAGTTTGGAGAGGTAGTTATAAATAATATGGCTTAAATGGTAAATGGAAACCTCTGTGTGAGAGTGAAATCTCAAACAGAGGTTTCATGGTTTTTAAGCCATTGCAACTTCTTCTTCATCTGAAGTGATTTCAACTTCATCAGTTTCTGGGGGGGCACCTAAAGAACGAATCTCAGCGGCATGCAGACCTTTGGAGCCTTCATTGACTTCATAGCTTACATCTTCTCCCGCTTTTAAGCTCTTATATCCGTCCATAACGATAGCAGAAAAATGTGCAAACACATCTTGACCACCTTCAGCCGGACAAATAAACCCATACCCTTTTGCGCTGTTAAACCATTTAACTGTTCCTCTAGCCATATTGTAAATCCTTTTCTACCTCATAGATCTAAAACAAAAAACGACCATAAGATATTTAAAGCGATTAATATAATCGTAAAAATATCTCACCCAAAACAATCTATAACAGATTATTACTACTTTAAATTCTATCAAATACTATTGGAAAATAATAGTCACAAATAGATGAAAAATAAAAGATTGTATATAAAATGTTTTATTTGAGTTAATTTGATAACAATTCCTATAAAGAGATTTAATGTTTGCTCCTGCAAATACGCGAATGTTTAGCTAAGATGATTAATAAGACCACCACAATTTTAGGAGCAGGCTCTATATGTTAAGTAAAGAACTTGAAATGACGCTTAATTTAGCATTTAAAGATGCTAGAGATAAACGACATGAATTTATGACGGTAGAGCATTTATTGCTAGCATTGCTAGATAATTTGACAGCTTCACATGTTTTATATTCTTGTGGGGCTGATCTAGATAGATTACGTTATGATTTACAGGTCTATGTAGATCAAACTACTCCTTTGATGACAGGAACCGATCCTAATCGTGATACCCAACCTACATTAGGTTTTCAACGCGTCTTACAGCGTGCTGTATTTCATGTGCAATCGGCTGGTCATAAAGAAGTGACCGGAGCCAATGTATTGGCAGCCCTGTTTAGCGAGCAAGAAAGTCGGGCAGTTTACTTTTTAAAACAAGAACATATATCCCGCTTAGATGTCATTAATTTTATTTCTCATGGTATTGCCCAACTTGAAGATAAAGATGAGGATAAAGATATTGGATATCCTGATTTAGAATCGCAACAGGCCCTAGAACAAGAAAATTCTCAAGATGCAGGACTTAAAAGTCCCCTTGAAAATTATACCGTCAATTTAAATACCATGGCAAAATTAGGCAAAATTGATCCATTGGTGGGCAGAGATAGTGAAATTGAACGTACTATAGAGATTTTATGTCGACGCCGAAAAAATAATCCTTTATTTGTTGGGGAAGCAGGGGTGGGTAAAACAGCCATTGCAGAAGGATTAGCACAGTGTATCGTGCAGGGTAAAGTGCCTAATGCACTCCTTGGATCCACAGTCTATTCTTTGGATTTAGGATCTTTATTAGCAGGTACAAAATATCGTGGAGATTTTGAAAAACGGTTTAAGGCACTTCTACAGCAATTAAGAAAAAATGTGGGATCAATTTTATTTATTGATGAGATCCATACTATTATTGGTGCTGGGGCAGCCTCTGGAGGTGTAATGGACGCTTCTAACTTAATTAAGCCTTTATTGGCAAATGGAGATCTGCGTTGTATGGGCTCTACCACTTATCAAGAGTACCGGGGTATTTTTGAAAAAGACAGAGCATTATCGAGACGCTTCCAAAAAGTAGAAATTAAAGAACCCACGGTTGCCGAAACTATTAAAATTTTAAAGGGGTTAAAATCCCATTTTGAAGCATATCATGATGTACGATATTCTAATCAAGCCTTAGAAGCGGCAGCTCAATTAGCCGGCCGTTATATTTTTGATCGTTTTTTACCAGATAAGGCGATTGATGTGGTAGATGAAGCAGGTGCACATCAGAGACTTTTGCCAATAGGGCGCCGTAAAAAGGTCATTGGCGTTAAAGAAGTGGAAGAAATTGTGGCCAAAATGGCTAGAATTCCTTCAAAAACAGTTTCTATTTCAGATAAATGTTTATTGCAAAACTTAGAAGCCGATTTAAGAACCCAGGTTTTTGGTCAGGATAAAGCCATTCTTGCTTTGTGCTCCTCTGTAAAAATGGGTCGTTCTGGTTTAGCAGATCCAGAAAAGCCAGTGGGATGTTTTTTGTTTGCAGGTCCTACGGGGGTTGGTAAAACAGAATTATCTCGTCAATTAGCAAAAACTTTAGGGGTTGAACTCATTCGTTTTGATATGTCAGAGTATATGGAGGCTCATACTATTTCTCGTTTAATCGGTGCTCCTCCAGGGTATGTAGGGTATGATAACGGCGGTTTATTAACGGAAGCCGTTTCTAAATCTCCTCATTCTGTTTTACTGTTAGATGAAATTGAAAAAGCACATCCTGATGTTTTTAATTTATTATTACAAGTCATGGATTATGGTAGTTTAACAGATACTAATGGAAGAAAATCGGATTTTCGACATGTTACTTTAATTATGACAACCAATGCGGGTGCTCAAAGTATCAGTCGTGCTTCTATAGGGTTTACAGAGCAAGATAATCAACACGATGGATTAGCGATTTTGCAAAAAACTTTTACTCCAGAATTTAGAAATAGATTAGATGCCATTATCCAATTTGATCCGTTGCCCGCGGATGTGATTAAAAAAGTGGTATATAAATTTATAGGTGAGTTGCGCTCCCGTCTAACCACTAAACATGTTGAGCTTGAAATTGATGAAAGAGCTTGTCAATGGTTTATTGAAAAAGGATATGATAAAAAAATGGGGGCACGTCCTTTAGCTCGCCTTATTCAAGACGAGCTAAAAAGGCCCTTAGCAGATGAATTGCTATTTGGACGCTTAATGGAAGGTGGGAAAGTGAGTGTTTCTATGCATGATGGAAAATTGAATGTTGAAATCCATAATCATGCAGTAGTCAAATAAATAGTGTATTAGGACATTTAACTACTGGATGAGCCTGCTTGAGGATCTCTATGACGAAAGGTAATACGGCCTTTTGACAAATCATAAGGCGTTAACTCTACCGTAACCCTATCATTAGTGAGTATTCGAATATAGTTTTTTCGCATTTTACCTGAGATATGAGCAAGAACAACATGTCCATTATCTAACTTAACTCTAAACATGGCATTTGGCAATGCTTCTAAAACCATTCCGTCAAGTTCAATCACATCTTCTTTAGACATAGTCCTGCCTTTTTAATAACAATAATAATTTTCACGCTAAGCTATTTTAACAAATACTCTCTGAGCTGTCTAATTTTTATAAAACATTAGACAGCCAACTAAACCATCTCTAAAATACGCATCCCGAAAGAGTATAAAGGCATATGAATGGGGTAACAATTATCCAAGTTTTGTGTCAATATTATAATTTATGTTCTTTACAATGAAACGTAATTTTGCTAATATTCAACGCCCCATTCAATAATATCAGGAGTGTCATTGATGATAGCGCATGATTATTGTGGTCTTGATTTTGAAACCAGTAATTCGACCATAGGGATTTATACTGGCGAAAACATTATTATGGCTCCTTTAGAGCAAGGCAAACCTATAATGTCATTACCAATGGCCAGACGGAGCATTTTGATATTTTGCTAAAGATAATTCAATTTTTCCTAGGTATACAGTGAGCTCATTACTAGAACTGTTTAGTTCGATATTACTTTCTAATTCTTTTGCAGTTTTTAAACCATATTCTCTTTTATCATCTAAAGAAGTAGAAGCTAGAAATTGATTCAGTTCAGGAGTGTTGTGAAACACAGTTTGATACAGCATGTATAAAAATTGTTTTTCTTTAAAAGAGGTACGCCAAAAAAAATAGGTTTTGGGGTTGTCAGTTGTTATTATAGACAGGATGCTTTTTATTAGGGCATCTGGCGTCCCTACTTTTTGAAATTTGACATCAGAGAGTATAGTTTCGAGAACACTTTTTTGAAGTATTAAGATGATAGCTTCGTCTGGTAGGGATTGCATACAAGTATCTCCTTAAATTATTTAGAATATTATCAATAATTATAGTAAAAATATACTGTAATATGTAATTATTTACGTAATTTACTGATAATATCTACAATCGAACATGTAAACATCTGAATCAAGGGTATGTTAGTATAGATTTTATTGTATAGAATAAAAAAACTACACTTTTTTTACAAGACCTAAGTTCAAATAACAAGTGCAACTCTGGAGCAGACTATCATTAAAATATTGAAATTGCAAATTTAGTTTTCACCATTTTTGGCATAAATGCTCTTACGCATCACCATTTTGCTTGTCAAGGATGGCATAGCCACCGTAGGCGAGC
>CANJXG010000047.1 GCA_947478905.1 Coxiellaceae bacterium | reverse complement strand
GACTTATGGACTGTCAAATTTAAAACCAGTCAATAATTTAAGCTACAATTATGTGTTATCAGGGTTTCAAGGACCTCAGCAAATTATTTTAAAATTAGGATTGGATATTGATGGATTCAAACGTGAAGCCACGGCCCTCATGGCATTTGAAGGGTCTGGTGTTGTTCAAGTATTTTCAGAAAATACAGGGTTGCTTCTACTTGAACGCGCAGTACCAGGCGTTTCTTTAAAATCCCATTTTCCTGAAAAGGACGATGAGGCAATTAGTATCACAGCAAATGTTATCAAACGATTGCACAAAGCACCGATACCAAGCCACCATCCATTTCCTCACGTCCAAGATTGGCTTGCGGTGTTAGATAGCGACCTAAAAATTCCAGCGCAAACTCTTCAAAAAGCCAGAGATCTTCGTGATCAGCTTTTAAAAACAGCTGCGTCAGATGTGCTGATACACGGCGACCTGCATCACGATAATATTTTGCAAAATGGCAATGACTGGGTGGTGATCGATCCCAAAGGCGTTATTGGTGAGCCAGCCTATGAAGTGGCAGCTTTTATCAGAAACCCCATGCCTGAATTACTGACTCACGATAATTCACCAAATATTATTCATAATCGTATCACTCGCTTTGCGGAGCTCCTTGAATTACCATCGCAGCGAATCCTTGATTGGTGTTTTGTGCAAGCGGTGCTGAGCTGGGTGTGGGCAATAGAGGATGACTGTGATGATGCTTACTCTAAAAATTTAACGGAATTCTTTGAGAAATTGACTTATGTCTGATCACGATAAAATGCCTATATTAAATATTGAGAATTTTTATCTACGATCCAAGATCGCATCAGCATACGAAAAGCTCTCATGATAGAGAAGGTCATTTCCACAGGAGGCTGCTATTTCGCCATACATGCCTGTAAAATTAGGCAAGAGCTTCGTTATTGTAGCCACCAATTTATCTTGCATTAGTTAATCATGTTAATTTAATAAGTCGCCTTTTTAGAAACCAGAAAATCACAAACGACCTGAGCAAATTTATCTGGATATTCTAATGAAAGCATATGCCCGGCCTCTGGAAAAATTGTTATTTGTGAATTTGGTATTAAATCTACAAATTTCATAACGTCTGCTGGAGGACAGATTCTATCTTCCTCGCCAGCGATAAATAGCGCAGGTATTTTAATATTTTTAAAACATTCAGCTTCAGATTTAAATGCACATTGCGCTTCAAAGTGGCGTCTGAAGCCTATAGAAGATTTCGGTTTAAGTTCTTCTTTTGATTGTATCAACGAGGAAAAATTCTCTTCTAGAAATCGATCTGAGAAAACCCATGGTAATCCGATTCTATCAATGATATTGTCCGCTAAATTTAATTCCATTAACTCAATAAGAGTTTCTCCAAGTAATCGTACGTGCATATTTATATTTGGATAGCAGACACAGCCAATCATTTTATTAATTCTGTTAGGATATTTTTCGGCAAATTTTGCTGCGATTTGACCACCCATGGAATAACCTATCACATGGACTTTTTCAAGTTGTAATGCTTGTATTAAACCCGCCACATCATCTGCCATCATTTCTATACTGTAAGGGATGTCAGGTTGATCTGATTGGCCTACTCCACGATGATCGAATTGGATTACTTGAAAATATTTGGCTAAAGTATTGACTACTTGAGGTGGCCATACGCTTTGATGATCACCATTCGCTCCGCTAATTAGAACAACTGAATGGTCTCCCTTGCCTGTTATTTGATAATAAAGGGAAATATTGTTGGAAATTATTTTTGGCATCGTTATGTATGTCTACTAAAATTCACTCAGTATAACAAAAAATGTGTAATCATGATAGCTGCTGCGACACCTTATGATCAATTTGGATATTAGGTAGGTAACAAGACCGCATTGAGGAAAAAAGAAGACGTCATTAATTAGTCATTCGATTGGCTTAAGAAGCGGATTAGATAACTTGCTTGTGGAGCAGCGATATCTCATTCCATATTTACTTGCAACTGGTTCACACGTAAACCCTAATTTCTTGTAAAATCCAACAGATTCATCATCGGTTTCCAATAATATAGAACTTAGCACGTGATCTTTTATTACTTTTTGAATCAGACAATTACCAATGCCATGCTTTTTAAAATCATCAGACACGCTAATATGTTTAATGATAGCTTGAGTACCTTTAAGTTCAAAGCCAATAACAGCAATTAAATTTTTAGATGCAAAAGCACCAATCAAAAATTGATTTTGCTGCTTATAATTTTGTAATACTTGCGCAATTTTTTCTGCGCTTGGAGAGCCGATACTGGCGCTAATAACAGAGCCAAGCAATGGATGCTCTGGGTTTATTGGTTTGAAAGTAACATTTTTTTGAATCAAATTTAAATATTTTCTTATTATAGATTCGATAGTATTTATTGAGAAATTTGGGCAATAACGTGGATATGTTCGATTGAAGCCATAGGAGTGCTTTTCCATAAGCCCTATGTCATATTCAACCATATCCACTATATCAAATTTACCACTATATTTATCTTCGCTATGAAGCCCATGCCCACCATCATAAAGCAATCGATTGGGCAAGCGTACCAAAACATGCCAACACTCATCTGAGTTTTTAACCATGATAAAAACAATATGTGCCTTTTCACTAAACTTCTGATTCCATAGCGTTAAAAAGGTATTAGCAAATGGGCCGCATGGGCCTGAATTAATGGCTGGCTCACCAAAATTATCACCAGGTATTGTGACATAACCATAGAGCTGGTTAATCTCATTCGATAAAGCATTTAAGATATCAGCAATATTCTTTTCTGCATTCATAAACAACCGCCTAATCGTTCTCTCTCTGTTAAATCTAATATCATCAAGTGCTCATCAAAAAATGTATCCCCAATTTTGAGTGCACGAGGCTCTGTGCAATAAATTTTAAATCCCTGTTTTTGATAAAATGCTACAGCGCCAAGATTGCTTGTCACACAGGTTAAGTGCAGCTGGGTAATACGTGACTTTGCGTGATTGATAATGGTTTTAATTAAAGCGCTTGCGATACCTTGTCCTCTGCATTCAGGCCGAGTATACATGCCCCAAATTACACCACGATGCTTTGTCTTAGCTGAATTTAAACTATAAAAGCCAGCGCAAGAGACAAGTGAATTATCAACGAACACCCCAAATATATCACTCTTGGTTAAGCTATTTTGAAAATCTAAATCCGGCCAATTTACTTCTTCTTCGTAAGATGAGCCAAAACTTTCAGGTGAATTCTTTAGCGCTTCTAATCGGAGTAATTTCCACGGTTGCCAATCTTCTTGCGTTAGCATCCTTATCTTCATAATCCCACCTCCATCACCGTCACAGTATGCGATTTAAATTCATCCATACCGATTTTCCTCCACCCAAGGCGTTCGTAATACTCTGGTATGGTGGGGTCAAAAGCAAACAAGTACAGTTTTTTAAAACCAAGTTCTTTTGCTTTTAGGGCGGTGACATCAACCAGCATTTTTCCGATCCCCTGTTTTTGATGTTTAGGGGCTACTACTACATCTGCAAGCCATGGACCTAAATCGGGACAAAACTCCTCCTTAAGTTTAAATGTGCAAAATCCTACTGGAATTTCATCACACAGCGCAACGAATGAAGTTGTTTCATCGCAGGTGTTGAGCTCATCATATGTCAATGACTCTATCTCTTGAATTGTAAGCTCTGGAAACCAAATTTTACCTAAAACCTCATGCCAAATGTTTGCAAGCGCGGGTATAGTATTGGGATGGTTTTTCAGAAGGACGACTTTGATCATAGACAGCTTACCTTATGGTTAACAAAGTATTGTTTATTAAAGACCAAAATAAGTAAGCTTGAGATCACTAATATTGAAGCCACAAAATATTCTATAGGATGAACAATATAAAAATGAGATACATATTTCTGATATGCCCAATAAGGCTGCATAAGGCTTTGTTGCAGATATAAAGCGATCGCCAACCAATATCCCCAGGTTGTTTTCTTTATAAGGCCATAAACAACCAGAATATCTATACAAAGCATTAACAAATCTAAAATAAAAAGCGGATGAGGTATTAAATCTAACAAGCCTAAAGAATGAATAACTATGCCTATCATGGCAACCATAATTGGAATATATTTCATACAAACCACTCGACATTTTTCCAGTTGCCAAGATTAGCTTTTTTGGCTGCAATCCTAGACTTCCAGTTACCAGCATGAATTTCGAGCTTATGATCGTCCGGATCTAAGAAGTAGAGCGATTTTCCCGGTGAAGTATTATCTTTAAAGATTTTAGCTCTTGACTGGGTTATACGACGACTCAAAGCTTCAAAATCTTCATCATCAACACTAAATGCAAAATGTGTGTTGCATGGTGATGGTCTCCTTAATGCGTTTCGATCAAGATCCAAAGAAAACCATAAGCATCCAGGGGCATCAGGGTGACCCGCTAAAAAATAAGCGCTACTCTCAGATTTGCATAATGGCTTAAATCCCAAAATATCTTTGTAAAACAAAAATGACCGCTCAATATCTGCAACAGAGATGTTGATATGATTTATGCCACAGATCACACTATACCGCCTGTTTCAATTTTTTCTGAGCATGTATTATGAGATGAGTTGAAACTAAAAATAATTCGTTTCGGTTGATATTTGTCATGATCAACGATTTTAATTTGTTCCAAATATTTGCCACGAGTAAAATTAAAAATGACTTTGCGCCAAAATGTAAGTGCTGGTATATTTTCAGGTATAACTGGAACCTCCCATCTTCCTAAATATTTTTTCCAGATTTGGTCAACAACCTGTTGACCAATACCTTTTTTGCGAAATTTTTCAAGAATAAAAAACTCACCCATATTAAAGTCAGTACTTAAAATAAAGCCATTAGAGTTAATAAGCGCAAACCCAACATCTTCTTGACCGTTACGTATTAATAAAGATATTCTAGAGGGTTCAGTAAAGTATGATTTAAAATACTCATTGTTTTTTATAGATAAAACATCCGCATGAAGATACTTTGCTAAATCAACAGCATAATATTGTGCCATATTTAAAATGATGGGGTAATCCGCGAGAGTAGCAGTCACTAATTCGATCTTAAAACCATCAAGTAAAGTTTTAGATCCATATATACTGCACGAATATTCAGATCGCCCAATTTTCTTCAGCATTTTACCTATAAAATGAAAACCTAATTTTTCATAAAAATTTCGTGCTGAATTGTTTTTCTCTAATGCGATGATAATATATGGTATTAAATTTTCTTCTTCAAGACGATGTATTGCTTTTTTCAACAGCATAGTCCCAATACCTTCTCCTTGATATTGGGGTAAAATATAAATGGCATATATTTCACCCTTGCTGTACTCAAGGTGACTGGAGACACCGAACTCACAGAACCCAATAATTTTAGTATCCTTCAGAGCAATAATTGCATATTTATTTGGTTCCTTCAGCCATTTCTTTCGTCCTTCTAACCATTTTTCGAAATTAATCGTATCAAGAAAATCCTGATCAATAATACCTTTATAGGCTTGCTTCCACACGTCAATAGAGACATGAGTAATTTCTGAGTAATCATCAACCGTTGCGGGTAATAATCTAACATTAGGCACAAATCGTCTAATCAATAAATGATGGGATTTCCCGGCACCGCTACAGTCTCCACTCATTACAAAGTCAGCAATATGCTCAAAGCCTGCCTGCATGTAGACATGTTTTGCTCTAGGATTATCACTAGCAGGGTCTATTATGAATGTATCCGCTGCTACGTCGAATTCTCTTCTGAAGAAATCAATGAATTCCGATAACGTTTTGGCGCCATAGCCTTTGCCAAAATAGCTTTTATCCCCGATCATGTAATCGATACCATACGTATTACCAGTTTTTGAAAGGTGATTTAATTTAATATCATCGATGTGGTCTTCAGCTGTTTCTTGGATCGTCATCAGCATTGCGAACGGGTGATCATTAGAGCTTGCTATCCAATAAACATACTTACCATCACAATAATTTGAGGGCTCTTTTCGGTCATTAACAAAATTTAAAATATCGTCTTTATGGCCCTGCGTATTGTCCCAGAATTCCTGAACAAAAGGTTCAGCAAGCCAGCCAAAAATAATATCAAGGTGACTTATGCTGACTTTTTCAAAATAAATATTCATGTCTTTTCCCTCAACAAACTTTTAATATGCTTCATAATGGCCATAGCCGCATCTTCGGGGCTTAAATTACTGACATTAAGCTCAAGCAAATTAGCGTGTGAAATCGAGATAAGTGGCCCATGATCTTCAGCATCGATTGGGTCAATAGACTTCCATCTTTCTCTTCTTTCAGGTCTTGTCAGGCGCTTTAAGTGCTCTTCTTTGCTAATTTGAATTTGTACCGGAATAAACAAAGACCCGCGTTTTTCCGCCATTTTTTGAACTTGCCCGTAGAGTTGTTTATCTTCCTCAGTGTCTGCCAAACAGTTTGTAAGCACATAGCTATTCTGGGTGCTCTTAGGGCCTGAGCATAAATAAGTGATACACTTTTATTTTCTGGGCCTTATAATATAATTCCATTCGCCATGAAATTGACATTTTTTCAAATTGATCTTTTCAAAATCCTCATTTGATATTTTAACTCCCTTTTCATATTTTCTTGTATCCATTTCCGCTCTAATTTGCAGACCGCTTTCTGTTTTAGTATTACTTATCAAATTTACCACAACATTGTAGGTTGTTAAAGGTCGACCTCTCCAATTTATAGAAATATAGCTAAACATTTTATGCTCAATCTTATTCCACTTACTTGTTCCTGGCGGAAAATGTGATACATGAATATTTATTTTTAAATGATCTGCTAATTTCTGCAGCTCCATTTTCCAAAGTCTTGACCTTCGGCTGTTACTACCGCCACAATCAGCAGTAATATAAATTTTTTTTGCAAATGGATATCTTTTTTTACCCATTTTTTGCCACCATTTTTTTATTGTGGCTACAGCAAACTGCGCTGTATCATGGCTAATCCCAACACTTACCCATCCTTCATTTCTTGAAATATCATATACGCCATATGGCGCAGCTTTTGGAACATTTGGGTCTGGAAAATCATGAGCCTGTACATCGACAGGGTTATGTTTTTTTGACCATTCTTTCCCATTATTCTTATAATTTCCAATCATTTCTTTCTTTTTTGTGTCTACAGAGATGATTGGCTGGCCTGATTTCTGAAAATTTTTCACAGTGTTATAAATGTATAAAAATTGATCATTTCTATCAGGGTGGCTAGCTCCTTCTTGCGTTTTATTATTTGCTTGTAGGCTATATCCTAAATCAGATAATAAATCGCATATTTTTCGATCGCTAATTCGATGTCCATTCTTGTTAAGCTCTTTTGCTAGTTGCCTGGTGCTCTTGCAGGTCCAAAGTAGTATTGATTCAGGATCACCTCTTGTTGCAGGTTCCAAAAGTGCTTCTAAATCACCTAATATATTTTCATCCGTTACAATAAGTTTCTTGCGACCAGCACCAGGCTTTCTAATATTTTCGATAGGAATTTTTTTGGATTTTAGATCCTTTAATCCACGATGGATTGTCGCCCTTGATAATCCGGTTACTTTTGATAATGCAGTGACCCCACCATGACCAAACATTTTTGCTTCAGTAGCAGACCAAATTCTGAGCGTTCTTTCATTCAAGTGGTCTCTCACGAAAGAGAATTTTTTTTTGAAAAACTTAATGGCATCGGTGTTTATCATAGCGTGTATGATAACACATTTTTAAAAAGTGTATCACTTATTTATGCGCAGGTCCTTAGCCAGGAAATCGAAAACTTCCGCCCTTATGCGAGCGATAGCTTCCCAAGCAAAATCAGGTATCTTGGCGTATCCGTCATATTGCAATAACTCGAAAATAGGATTGTTGATTAGCTGATTATCGCAAACGATAAAATCATGGTTTGCAGCTAATTCCTTAGCTATGGTGTATTTTCCAACCCCGGGTTTGCCGGTTAAATAAATGATGGTTGTTGGTTGTGTCATGCGCCACCTCCATCAATCACAGTTCCTTGGTGAAATATCATTTGATAATTATCGTTTTGTCTTTGCCAGATAGACGTACGTCGCGTGCGTCTTGTTTTTTCTTCCAATATATAATTAGCTCTTATTAAATACTCAGTGATATTATCTATCTCAAAATCAATGACTTCCCCAAGGATCTCATCGTTTTGTTCAAGTGGCAGCCGTGCTAATACATTGTTTTTGTCATAAACTTTTCCAGAGGCTCCTATTTCATAAAAGTTGTTAGCAATTAATCTGTCTAATTCTTTAATATTCTTAGGGCCTGCGCATAAATAAGTGATACACTTTTTAAAAATGTGTTATCATACACGCTATGATAAACACCGATGCCATTAAGTTTTTCAAAAAAAAAATTCTCTTTCGTGAGAGACCACTTGAATGAAAGAACGCTCAGAATTTGGTCTGCTACTGAAGCAAAAATGTTTGGTCATGGTGGGGTCACTGCATTATCAAAAGTAACCGGATTATCAAGG
>CANJXG010000046.1 GCA_947478905.1 Coxiellaceae bacterium | reverse complement strand
TAAGGCCATAATATGGTATCTTTGGTCTTGGGTCAGTTGATTGTATTTTTGCATGCTTAACACCTTATTAGAGTTCAGCTGTTATTATATACCAACTGACTCATTTTTAAAATAGTTTATGGGTGTTGCACTTATTATCTGAATTCAGGGTTTGTTTACGGGCTATTAGCGCACGATAGATTGATGCAGGCATGTGGTAGAGAACAATTATTGTCATTTCAGCATGGAAAACTCAGTGAGATGTTGAAAGAGCTGATAGCGGTATGTAAATCATATTGATTGCCTTTTACGTAATAATATTGTGCAAGGTGCTTGATCTTCTCATTGCTCAGGCATGCGAGGCTTATTGAGACTTTGCTCTATTGTGTGATCCGAGCGCGTTTATTATTCATAAGTTATCTACCACTAAACTATCATAAGGTTTTGCTAGCTTATATTTTCTAGCCTTATTAGAGTGATCTACGATGTCTAAAAAACCGACATCCACCCATTTTTTACAAAGCGCTGTGTTGGTGCGAGACTGAAAACCAAATAGCGCACCAATTTGATTGCTTGTAATGACATCATAGTTTTTAAACAATTCTAAGGCCTTGCGTTGTTTTGGATCTAAGGTTCTCATTAAATCAGAGTGATCTTTTTCACCTTTATTTTGAGAATCAAGCATTTGAGTGACTACTTTTTCAAAGGCGAATGCCATACCTTCAACAAAATAATCAATCCAACCCGTGATGTCACTTTCAATGCGACCAAAGTAATAATTATGTGAAGGACCAATGCTGATTGCGCGATAATAGGTAAGCAAATTCTTCGCATAATATTCTTCTAGAGAATACAGTCTTTTTAAATCATATCCACCTAAATGCAAAATCAAAGTTGTCAGTAGTCTTGCTGTACGACCATTGCCGTCATAATAAGGGTGAATAGTTGCAAATTGATAATGCGCAATCGCAGCGACGATAGGACATGGGAGATCGTCCCTTTCTTTGATCCAAGCAACTAAATGTCGCATCAAACTTTGGACATCTTTTGACTCAGGAGGCATATAGATTATAGTACCTGTAGAGCCATCTCTAATAACATTTTGTCCATCCCGATAAGGGGTTGGTGTGACTCTGGTTCGCCCATCACTCATTACCAAAGCATGGAGGGTTTGTATGACTTTTTCGGTAATAGGATGATTCTGAGCAGCGAATTGTTCAAGCTGAGCTAAGGCAGCGTAATAACCCTTCACTTCATGTTCATCGCGTTCACGTCCAGGAAAGTGTCCTTTGAGCGTTAATACTTCCTTGACTTGATCGGGATCTAAGCGGTTACCCTCAATCATAGTGGAATAATGGGTGGTAACTAATTTAGCAGTTTCCCTTAAAGAGGCTAAGACTCTTGGATTGATAGGTAGCAAGCAAACTTTTTGTTTTGCAGCTTCAATGCGCATCAGGTGTTTGGCAATACCTGGACTGATTATATACACGGGATTAAAGTTTGTCGGCATGATAAGCGCTCTTTATTAGCTTTTCCTATATAACTATTATGCTGATAAATATCCGATAAGTCAAGAGCAACATGCTGATACATTATTTTCTAGCCCCCAGAGACGAAATGCTTCTTATCGAAAATAGCGTTAATCGATAACCTCCGCCAGATTTTTGAAGAATAACTTTGCTCACATTTTTTTGCACTAGTGCTTTTTCTGTAGCTCAATTACTGTGGGGTATTTTTGTATTAAGTCCTATTTTCCCAATATTTGTATATTTTGCAGTATGGGGGTTAATAATAGCAGCTTGCGCATATTGTGATTATAAAAAAGCCTCTATTGCTGCACAGAACTATTTTCTTATTTTATTGCCATTTGATCTAATCGCCTTTATTTTTCAAAAGAGTATTAGATCAAATGCTTCGCTGTGTATCGCTTTTTTTATGCTGTTTTATGTTTAATAACTAACTAAACTTTAAGTGATCTGACCCTGGTTATAGCATAGTTTTATTTCTTAAAATTTTCAGCTACAAATTCCCAGTTCACTAACTCCCAGAAATGCTCGAGATACGTTGGGCGTGCATTACGATAATCTATATAATATGCATGTTCCCATACATCACAAGTTAATAAAGCAGTTTGACCTAAAGTCATAGGGGTTCCGGCATTGGGTGTGCTTACAATTGCTAGGCTTTGATCCGCATTTTTCACGAGCCAGCCCCACCCTGAACCAAAAGTACCCACAGAGGCTTTAGTAAAAGCGTCTTTGAAATTTGCAAAGGAACCAAAGGTTTTATTGATAGCCGCTAAAAGTGTATCTTTAGGTTCGGGATATTTTTTATGCTGACTAACTGAAGTTAGGCAGTTCCAATAGAAAGTATGGTTCCAAACCTGAGCAGCATTATTAAAAATGGACCCTGAAGATTTTAGAATAATTTTTTCTAAAGGTTCCTTTTCAAATTCTGTACCTTTAATTAAATTATTTAAATTGGTTACATAAGCTTGATGATGTTTCCCATAATGATATTCTAAAGTTTCACGTGAGATATGTGGCTCTAGGGCATCCATTTCATAAGGTAGAGGAGGGAGGGTAATGATTGTCATGTTGGCGTTTTCCTTAGTATTGAGAAAAGTAAATTCTAGATTTTATGTAAATTTTTTTTAAATCAAGGTATACTGAGGTCATTCTGAGTATTTTATTGTTTAATATTGTTTAATTAGGTATTAATATGAACACAAATCAAACTATAACACCCACTATAGCACGTATTCAAGATCAAATTGCGAAGCATCCGATGATGTTGTATATCAAAGGCACTCCGCAATTTCCTCAATGTGGATTTTCAGGTCAAGTCGTGCATTTATTAGAATTATGTCAAGCAGAATATGCTTATATTAATATTTTAGAAAACCCAGATATTCGTGCTGAATTACCTATATATGCTAATTGGCCCACTTTTCCGCAATTGTATATTAAGGGCGAGCTCATTGGGGGATGTGATATTATCACTCAACTATATGAGTCTGGCGACTTAGTTAAAAAGATAGTAGACTCTAATCTTCAAAAATTAGAGCCTCATATTACCCAAGCAGATTAAAACTAATCTGCTCTAGGATGAGGGAGTTGATTGGATATAAGGGCTGGTCCATTCCAGCCTGTAACTTGATCCCAACCTGTATAATAATCACAAAGATTTTGACCATATTTATATGACATATTCCACAAAATTTTAGATATCAAACCAGATACAGATAGTTCTTCTCCTCCTCCTCCTGATATTTCGTAGATCTCATCGGATTGTAATATATTCATATATTACCCCTGATTAGAAGGTTTATGCCAACCTGTGACTTGATCCCAGCCTGAATAGTAGTCAGTAATATTACTACCTAATTTGCTCGATGCTCCCATAATAATTCCAGGTATCATTATTAGGCTTGAAAGCAGACCTAGAGGAATAGTAATAGGAGCTGTTACGATAAGTCCTAGAGTTTGAAGACCCGTTAGGCCGCCAGAAATTTGATTAACGTCATGAGTTGATAATCTTTGCATGTTCTATACCTTTAAAATTGAGTTAGATTGAAAATGAAAAGCCATATTAGCTATAAAGCTGATGAAAGTCAATTGTTTTGATTTTAATTTAAAAAAGCAAATAAAGCTATTCAACTTATTATTAAAATAGAGTCAGAAACGTTTATTCTCATTTTGTGGTATAATCAAATTCAGTTTTTAAATGTAATTTAGGAGTTAGAAATATGGTAATGCTCGTTGGCCGTCAAGCCCCTGATTTTGTTGCCTCTGCTATTAAAGCAAATGGCGAAGTAGACAACCAATTTTGCTTTTCTAAAGCAACGAAAAATAAATATGCATTGGTTTTCTTTTATCCTTTAAATTTTACTTTTGTTTGTCCATCTGAATTAATCGCGCTACACAATCGGATCGCTGAATTTCAAGAGCGCGGTATTGAAGTTATTGTGGTTTCTATCGATTCTCATTTTAGCCATAGCGCTTGGCGTAATACTGCCATTAATCAAGGTGGTATTGGTCAAGTAGGGTATACCATGGTTGCTGATATTAATCATAGTATTTGTAAAACTTATGGAGTAGAACATCCTGAAGCTTCTGTTGCTTTTAGAGCGGCTTTTATTATTGATAAAGCCGGGGTGGTACAATCAGAGATTGTAAATAATCTCCCTCTAGGGCGCAATATTGAAGAATTAATTCGACTATTTGATGCGCTTAAACATCATGAGGAAAATGGAGAAGTGTGTCCAGCCGGCTGGCGTAAAGGACAAAAAGGCATGGTAGCTACAACAGAAGGGGTTGCTAGTTATTTATCTGAAAATTATGCTGATTTATAATAAATTAAGTGAGCCAAACACTGTATCCTCGTTTATTTGAACCCCTTGATTTGGGGTTCACCGCCCTAAAAAATCGGATTTTAATGGGTTCGATGCATACCGGTTTGGAAGAAATGGAAGACGGCTATACCAAAATGGCTGCTTTCTATAAGGCTCGTGCTTTAGGGGGAGTGGGTCTGATTGTCACAGGAGGGATTGCTCCTAATCGACTTGGCAGACTCACCCCTTTTGGAGCAGATTTACGAGATTCTAAACAGATTCTTAATCATGCAATTATTACTCAGGCAGTGCATAGCGTGGGTGGTAAAATTATGTTACAAATTTTGCATGCAGGCCGTTATGCCTATCATCCCTTTTCGGTTGCCCCCTCAAGCATTCGATCTCCTATTGGCCCTTTTAAACCCTGGTCGCTTACCAAGCGATGTATTCAAAGTACGATTGCAGATTTTGCGCGGTGTGCGCTTTTGGCGCAACAAGCAGGATACGATGGTGTTGAAATTATGGGTTCAGAAGGGTATTTAATTCATCAATTTATTGCACAAAAAACTAACCAACGTACTGATGAATGGGGTGGCACTTTTGAAAAACGCATTCGATTTGCTCTAGAAATTGTACGGGCTACGCGTGAAGCAGTTGGCGAAAAATTTATTATTATGTTTCGCTTATCCTTATTAGATTTAATTGATTCAGGGACGCGTTGGGAAGAAACGCTACACTTAGCAAAATTACTAGAAGCAGAAGGGGTGAGCTTACTCAATACCGGAATAGGATGGCATGAAGCACGTATTCCAACCATTGCAATGATGGTCCCAAGGGCTGCTTTTTCATGGGTAACTAAACCCTTAAAAACCCACCTCTGTATTCCCGTAATTACCAGTAATCGTATTAACACACCAGCAGTGGCACAAGAAATTTTAGAATTGGGACATGCGGATATGATCTCAATGGCCAGACCGTTTTTAACCGATCCTCAATGGGTCAATAAAGCATATGAAAATCGTGCAGATGAAATTAATACCTGTATAGCTTGTAATCAGGGATGCCTAGATTATGTATTTGAGAAAAAACGTGCAACGTGTATGCTTAATCCCCAAGCGTGTTACGAAACAGAATTAGTTTTTTCTAAAACCCAACATCCTAAAAAAATTGCAGTGATTGGTGCTGGGCCAGGTGGCCTAGCTTTTGCTTGTTATGCTGCAAAACGAGGGCATCATATTACCGTATATGAACAATCTAATAAAATAGGGGGGCAGTTTAATTTAGCTAAAGCAATACCAGGCAAAACAGAGTTTATAGAAGCTATTCGATATTTTAAAAAACAGATTGAATTAAGTGGGGTTACTTTAAAATTAAATACCACTATTAATGCTAATACCTTACATACAGAAATAGTTGAGCAGCATTTTCATCATGTGGTCTTAGCTACTGGAGTATTGCCTAAAATACCTCATATTATGGGTATTGAACATCCTAAGGTATTAACTTATATAGAGGTAATTCAAGGTAAACCGGTTGGGGAAAAAGTGATTATTATGGGAGCAGGCGGGATTGGTTTTGATGTGGCAGAATTTTTATTGCATGAACCATCCGATAATCAAGCGAATAATATTCAATCATTTTTAGAATATTGGGGTATTGATCCTACCAACCAGTCTAGAGGCGGTTTACTTACACAGCCTTTGAAACATCATAAACCTATTCGAGAGCTTATTGTGTGTCAGCGCAAAAAAACAAAAGCAGGTTCGGGTTTAGGTAAAACCACAGGTTGGATTCATCGTATGCTTTTAAAGCATAACCAGGTTCAAATGCTCACGGGCGTTACGTATCGTAAAATAGATGATGAAGGGTTACATATTACGCTTAATGGCAAGGATCACATTCTCCAGGCAGATAATATTGTATTATGCACAGGCCAAACTCCGTTATATACCTTAGCTCAACCCCTTCTTAAGGCTGGCCTGCATATGAGTTTAATTGGTGGCGCGTTTAAAGCTCAAGAGTTAGATGCCACAGCCGCTATTCGTCAAGCCGCAGAACTGGCCGCTATAATTTAACGCGGCCAGCCGCCTAAATAATGGAATTGATTGACTATTTCACAAAATAATTCAGCAGTACATTTTGCATCGTATAGTGCGCTATGTGCTTCTGCTACATTATAGGGAATACCCGCAGCTTTGAGGGCTTTAGCTAATACAGTTTGGCCATATATTAAACCACTTAAGGTGGCAGTATCAAAAGAAGTAAATCCATGAAAGGGAACTTTTTTGTACTTACACCGTTTGGCTGTTGCCATGACAAAGCTCAGATCAAACCATGCATTATGGCCCACTAAAACAGCCCGGTGGCAATTGGTTCTATCGAGCATATGATCAATCCGATTAAATAGCTCGGTTAAGGCTTCTTGTTCAGGTACTGCAAAGCGAAAAGGATGAAAGGGATCAATTTTATTGAATTCTAAGGCTTGTGGGTCGAGGTTTGCGCCTTCAAATGGAATAATATGGTGGGAGAGCGTTTCCCCAGGATGGAGAATGCCATTTTCATCCATTTCAATAAAAATAGCCGCCATTTCTAGTAACCCATCTTTTTTAGCATCAAAACCACCTGTTTCAACATCAATGACTACAGGCAAAAATCCTCGAAATCGTTTATATAGTTGATCCATTTTATTTCTTATTTTAATTCTTATGTTAGGTGAGTAATGAGTGGAATGTTATTTAATTTAAGTATTCTAACCGAATTTTAAAATTTTAGCTGCATTTTCCTTCATTTGCGCTTGCAATATATTTCTATTTACAGTATAGTTTTTTAGATAACTAGCTATACACTCCTAAATTAGGAGTAAATACAATAAAAAAAGAGCAAAATCATGCAAATACAAGTTCAAAAAGTGCAGGCCTTTAAGGAACACTCAAAAGCTATTAATTTAAACAACCAAAATAAAATTCAAATTAATTGCCCTTATGATGTTTTAAAAGAATTTCAAAAAACGCTTAAAGGTACACAAATTTTAGGTGCAACTTTTGAGAATCCCTATAACGGAGAAACGGAAACCTTTCCAAAAAAAGCCTCGCAATTAACTGCCAGACATTTACAAGTGCTTGCACGAAATGAATTGATTAATACCACAGGAAAAATGAATGTTACGCTTTATAATAAAGCGTTAACTCCTGATCAAATTGGTAGAATACGCTGTTTAGTTAAATCTACTACGGTAGCAGGTGCTGTGGCGGTCAGCGCTTATGGCGGATATCATAGTAAAAATATTAAGTTTAAAACACCTCAAAAAATGATCATTATTGATCAATCAGGCTTGCAGTGGCAAGAAGATTTTCGTAATACAGGTGGACTTGTTTTTTATCCTACTAATCCAAAAGCAAAGCATTTGCCTACAGACTATGCTAACTGGCAAAAGGATATGTATCAAGCAATGTATGGCTCAAAAAGACCCGTGCAACCTTCAGAAAATGTTTTAAAAGTGAAATGGTGCATAGCTAAGGCCTATAAAGGTCGTCCAGCAATTCCAGCAAGAGAAGCAGTTTCACCAAGTGAGCAAAATCCCCAAGGCGTAAAAGCATATCCTGGCTCTCCAGAGATTCCAGGTTATCTAGCCAAAACAGTCGATGGGATGATTGATTTAGACTTACTAGCTAATGCAATAGAAGTGGAATTTAGACAAGCATTAGAGGCAGTGGATCATCAAGGAGATTTGGAATTAGAAGAAGAGGCAGCTATTAATTTTAAATTTTTAAAAGCGGGAATGGGCTTTTTTGCTGAAGGCTTACTGTTACCTGCCAAGCAAAAAGAGGCAGAGCCATTAGCGTTAGCGCGTTTAAAAGGAATAGAACAAGCGTTACAAGCCCTTTTTGACTTACCTCCTCAAGCAAGGAATTTAGGGAAAATTAAACGATTAGCATTCCCTTGGAGTTATCAAGATCAAGAAAATGCCCAAGAAACTATTAGAAATATTGAAAATTTGACTACAGGTCTTGGTTTAGAATGGGGTGGCATGCTTGAAGAAGATGCGCTTACACCTACAAAAGGATATGTAAATGCAACCACAAATTGCGGTGATCCGCATGCCATGATAGGCAATGAAGGCAGGCATCAAAGTGTAGATGCTTCTATCTCTACCAATGCTGATTTGGCTTTTTTGAATCCAGCTTATAATAAAAAAATTAACTGTAATATTACTATTTCGAAAAATAATAATACTAATACATTGGTGCCATTAATGGTCGTATTTACCATAGCTTCTGTAGTTACAGGGGTTGCGTTTTTAGGCCCTGCGGGCCTGGCTATTGGAGGAATTGTAGGATTAGGGTGTATTGCTTTGCAAGTGCATAATAGTAATGCACAAAATAAACCACCTAAGAAACCGCCACAAGGTTCTATTCCAGAGGCTCTTGCTTCACCTACTAAAACAGGAAAAGCAAGCGGGGCTCACAAGCCGATTGCTCAGCCTAAGGTCAATGGCACTAAGCTAAGAAAAATCTCTTTTTAAATCAATAAGTTGCTACGCATTCCTCACGAGTGTATACTCAAGTTTCTTAGATCCAAAGAAACACCCAAAGGAACGCGTATGCTAGATATTAATACCACAAATACCACCCAAAAGTCTATCATTCAAAAATTAAAAATGGAACCAGGATTACCGTTTAAAGAATTAATATCGAATAAGATGATGAATCAGGCCCTCGCGG
>CANJXG010000045.1 GCA_947478905.1 Coxiellaceae bacterium | reverse complement strand
TTCTACTAAACGATAAGTTAAATAAATCTCGCCTGTTTTTTTATTTTTTTGTTTAACGCTTCGAATATACATGGAGTCATTATGACATAAAAAATTTTTTTTTCAAAATATATTTTATGTTTTATGTCACTACAAATGGCTTTCTGAGGGTTTTCAAAAAAATAACACGATAAATTAACAAGTTGAAAAATTGAAAGTTCAAATTTAGTGGGAACTTAGGAATAGTTATTTAACTATGGACAAAGATGGGTATAACATGATTAAGGCCAGTCTTTTAAATTGACTGGCTAGTATTATCCTTTTGTTAAGTTTTAACACTATTTTTCCACTCACGTAGTGTTGATAGTACTGCTATAGGATCAGGGAGCGGTTTTTGAGCATAGGTTTGTACAGCGGTAATAATATTGGGAATGTCACAACGCAAAAAGGGATTAGTTTGTAGTTCTATATCGAGAGTAATCGGTAGGGAAGGGTGATTTTGTTTTCTTAAATTTTGTACTTGTTTTTTTCGCTGTTTCAATGCTAGATTGTGAGGATCCACGATTTGTGCAAAAGCAATATTAGCGAGTGTATATTCATGTCCGCAATATACTAATGTATCTGGGGAAAGCTGTTTTAATTTATTTAAAGAATCCGCCATTTGCGACATGGTGCCTTCAAAAACTTTGCCACATCCAACAGAAAAAAGGGTATCTCCGGAAAATAAAGCATTTTGATATATAAACGCAATATGACCATGGGTATGGCCGGGTATATCTAAAATGCTAATAGGGGCATTGAGATTAGAAAATACTATTTTATCGCCTTCTTTTACCCAGTGGGTTACGCGCGGCACTGTATCTATTTGCGAGCTATAGACCGGAATGTGTGGATAATGAGTAAGTAAGGTAGAAATCCCTCGTGAGTGATCGAAATGGTGATGGGTGAGTAAAATGCCCTCTAAAGTCAGATTATATTTTTTTATATAAGCTAAAACAGGTGTCGCCTCACCGGGATCAACGAGTAGAATTTTAGATTCATCTGTGCCATGAATGACCCAAATATAATTGTCGCTTAATGCATGCAGTCCTATAATTTTATTCATTGATTTATTTGCACATTATTTTAAGTGTGAGATTGTTAGTTAGAGTATACTATCAAAATTTAAACAAAGCACTAATAGTTGTCTAAACAACTAAGATATAGAATGTAATTTTTTCTTTCTAATCATTAGAAAAAATCTTAGATTCCTGTAATATACATCTATATATTAATAGATATCTGAAGCGCTTTAAAGACTTTATTTAAAAGGGATTGCTGCGCTTCAAAACCAAGAACTTGAAATGCTTCCGAGTCTAATCAAGAAAAGAAACCTGCAGAATTAGAAAAGGCAAGCGTATAATGAAATTTGGCAAAAAATTATTAATTATTATATTAGTATTAGGCTCTGCTATTGCTTATGCGAGTGATTATGATTATCAAGAGCGAAAAATAGAGGGACATGTTATCCATGTGGTGACTATTAATCCGAATAAATATAATATGCAGATTGTTAAAGCCCAGGGAACTCGAGAAACAGTACCTGTTATTGCAAAGCGTGCAAATGCTAAAATTGCTATTAATGGAGGTTTTTTTGATATGGGCACAAACCGAGATGGAATGCCTACTGGCTCTTTAGTAATCCAGGGACAGCCTTATAAAGTAAAAAATCAAATTCAGGCGCTTGCCATTATTCATTCTGGTATTTTTAATATTCAGTTAGTCAATACAAAAGAATATGTAAAAAAAAATAAAGGATTAAATTACTCTTTAGTGTCAGGGATTCCATTATTAATTAATCATGGCCAAATTGTACCAAGCCTTGTTTCAAAAAAGAGCGATTTTTATGCTAAGCCTCATGCGCGCACAGCAATTGGGATTCGATCTGATGGCATGATTGTGCTTTGTATTGCAGAACATCCTTATAAAAGAGATTTAACGAATATTACGATGGGCGAAATACCCTCGCTATTAGCACAACTTCGTAATGGCATAGGTCTGACTATTATTGAATTAGCGCATTTTATGAAAAAATTAGATTGTGAATTTGCAATTAATTTAGATGGGGGAGGATCTGCTACATTATGGTTAGATGGAAAAGTAAAAAATCATACTATCAGGGATGAGGATGAAGCTCGTGGTGTTCAAATGATGCGACCTGTATCGGATGCGATTATTTTTAATGACAAAGTATAAGCGATGCTAGATTCTTATCTTAGACCCTGGATTGATCCATTTTTAAATGTGATAGGAAAACGTATTGTTTCGTATGGAATTGTAGCTAACAGTATTACTGCGATTGGATTTATTTTCGGAATAGCTGCTATGGGCATGATAGCGGTTCAACAATATTGGATAGGAGCTCTTTTTTTTATTGGTAATCGTTTGTGTGATGGATTAGATGGGGCTGTTGCAAGAAATAGCATGTTAACTGATTTTGGTGGCTTTTTAGATATTGTATGTGATTTTATAATATATGCAGGCATTGTTTTTGCTTTTGGAATTGCTTACGATAATCCTTTGTATGCAGCTTTTCTGATTTTTAGCTTTATTGGTCCTATGGTATCATTTTTAGCATACGCTATTATTGCAGCTAAACGCCAGATTAATACAACACGGTGTGGTAAAAAATCATTTTATTATTTAGGAGGCCTTTGTGAAGGCACCGAAACGGCTCTGGTTTTGATTATCTTTTGTTTTTTTCCACAATATTTTGGACCAATTTGTATCGTTTATGGTATTTTATGTTGGCTCACAACAATAGGTCGTACTTATCGTGCTTGGATTGATTTTGGAAAAGACTCTAGCTACTCTTTGTCTAAGGTATAGGTTCTCACCGGAGTGTCTCCTTTTTTTACAAAAACCAGTGCGATAGAATTCATACAATAACGCTTTCCTGTAGGTTTTGGTCCATCGTTAAAAACATGTCCCAAGTGGCTATGGCAACGGGCACAAATAACTTCTGTTCTGCCTAAACCCACTAAGCCACGAGTGATATCATTTGGATCCGAGCGTTCAATTACTGCCTTAGGGATTGGCTGAAAAAAACTAGGCCATCCGGTTCCAGAATCAAATTTGGCATTTGATTCGTATAATGGATAATCTCCCCCGCAACAAGCACAGTAATACGTACCTTCTTGGTAGGGCGTATCATGTTTTTCAGTACCTGGTTTTTCTGTGCCTGCAAGCCTGCAAATCTCAAAAGTTTCTTTTGTAAGATGTTTTTTCCAAAAATCATTATTTTGTTCTGCATAATTAAAAGGCATAGGCGCACTCCAAAGTGCTTTTAATCTCTGATCTCTTCCACAATTCCAACGATAATAACGATAGGCAATTGGGTTTTTCTTTTTATAATTTTGATGATATTCTTCTGCATCATAAAATGAGCTGTAGGGAATAATTTCTGTAAAATTTCCTTTTACTTGGTTTTTTATTTTATTTTTAGATTCTAAAGCCGCTTCTTTTTGTTTTATATCATTATAAAAAATAACGGAAGTATAGGCTGGCCCTTTATCACAAAATTGGCCTTGTGCATCTAAGGGATCAATATTATGCCAAAAAATATTGAGTAGGGTTTCATAAGAAATTTTCTGTGGATCGAAACGTATTTTTAAAGCTTCTTTATATCCTTTATGATTTTCATAGGTGGGATTAGGGGTTACACCTCCTGCATAGCCAACCCGAAGAGAAATAATGCCGGGTAAAGCTTCATGGGTTTTAGGATCCCTAAATTCTGATTCTGCGCACCAAAAGCATCCCATTGCAAATACAGCGATTTCCGTTATCATATTCATTATCCTTAATTATTTTTTATTCAGTAGCTTGTTCTAAAACAGGAGATTGGAAAGTATTTGATATCATGACAGTATAAATCCAAACCATAAATATGCTCATACTTAAAAAGTATAATGGCATGGGTAATAGAGTATCGTTATGTAAATACCCCATCCCTAAAGTGATTAATGCAGTAACAGTATAGTATAAAAATCCAAATAGGCTAGAAGCAGTACCAATACACCATTTATAATCTACTAATGCCAGGGCTAAGGCATTGCCATTTGACATGCATACCCCACACATAATATGCATGTGTGCAATAAGGGTTATCGCAACCATACAACTATTGGGTAGTTTTATAAAATGAGCATGTAACAAAGTTAATGCACTAAAAATTAGAGTAGCACTCAATATTATTCCTAGCCCATATTTTATGATAGTTTGAGATGAGTGGGTGTTATTGAGCTTTTTAGAGAAGGTACCACCGAGCATGCTGCTAAAAGCAATAGCAATAAAGCTAAGGCCATATTGGCTAGGAGAAAGTTCTAGTATTTCAATCAAATAAAACGATCCTTCGGCAAAATAACTAAAGCTAATACCATTACCGATCCCTACAAGTAAGCCAAAGCCAATGACTTGTTTATTTTTAGATAAACTTTGTAACACTTCTAAAACAGAGATAGGTTTACGATTGCTGGGATGATGGGTTTCTGGTAAACACCACGCTAAAATAATACTTAAACAGATTGCACACATCATTAAAAATAAGAAAATGTTAGACCAATCAAAATGTTCACTGATGAGTCCTCCGACTAGAGGTCCAATAGCGGGAAAAATAGCCATCGCTATTCCTACAGAAGAATAGGCTTTGGCTAAAGCGGAGCCGTGAAAAGCATCGCGAGAAATAGCTTGTCCCAGCACACTTCCAATGCTGCCGCCAAAAGCTTGAATAAACCGGCTTATCATGAGTAAATGAATACTATTTGAGTAATAACATGAAAGGCATCCCAGAGTAAATATACTTAATCCTGCTAAAACGCATGGTTTTCGACCAAGTTTATCAGATAATTTTCCCCAAAAAAGAATACCAAAGGCAAAACCAACTAGATAGATCGTAAGGGTATATTCTACCATAGAGTCGGAGGTGTGTAAGACTCTGGCAATTTCAGGAAGAGAAGGAGAATAAACAGTTTCAGATAACTGAGGTAAGCCTACAATGAGTACAATGAGCCAAAGAGCGGGTAAGATGGCTTGTGTCATATTGTACTCAATACTTTAGGGTTGATAGCGTTCAATACTTTTTGTGATTTCTTGTTTGGCAGCATTAGCATCGACCCAGCCTTCGAGTTTCACCCATTTGCCATCTTCTAGATCTTTATAATGAGCAAAAAAGTGACCAATTTGTTTTAATAATATTTCTGGTACATCTTTAATATCTTGAATGTGTTTATAAAGAGAAGTAAGCTTATCGATAGGAACCGCTAAGATTTTACAATCAATTCCCGATTCATCTATCATATGGAGCATGCCAATAGGGCGACAGCGTACAACACACCCACGATGTAAAGGATGAGGTCCTAATACGCACACGTCAAGAGGATCACCATCTTCAGAGAGTGTTTTGGGGATATAACCATAATCGCAAGGATAATGCATGGAGGTCCCTATAATACGATCTACAAATAACATTCCCGATTCTTTATCGATTTCATATTTAATGGGTGCACTATGTGCCGGGATTTCAATAATGACATTAATTTCATATGGCACATTATTGCCCGGTTTGATTGTATGAAGTCCCATAAAAATGATTACCTATAATAAATTGGATAAATAACTTGAATTATAATTTTATTATATATATTATATCACGGCCATACTCTACCGTAGTGATACATGATGATAATATTTTTTAACCCCCTCAAAGAGTTAGTCTTCTAATTTTATTTTTTTGGTTGCTGATTTTTCAGATTCAGATAGGGATTCCATTGTTTTGAGTTGTTGCTCCAGTACAGATAATGTAGCATCAGAGCTATGATCTTCTTGCATTTGTCTTTGTAAAATATGATTTTTTAGCAGATCAGGATGAAACTCAAATTCAAGTATGGTAAAGGGAATGTTCAGTTGTTGAGCCAAAGTTTGAAATAGAGCCCGTTGCCATTTTTTTAAACAAGTCGCATCAACCACGACAGATATGTTATGGGTTAAAAGTAATTGAGCGGTATCGCGTAAGTAATGATATAGCTTGAGGGTAGCTTCTTTTGAATATAATGCAATTTTTTGTTCTTCTGTGGCAGATTGATGGCTAGGCAATCCCATGAGTTGTTTTCGGATAACATCTGATCGTAATCGAATGCTATTAGGTAGACAAGCCGTGTAATGCGATTTTCCTGCTCCAGAAGGACCAAATGTAATACTTAAAGTAGCTTGTTTGTCGCATGTGTAGCTAAGAGCAAGCTCTATTAAACGGTGTAATTTAGGGTGATCGCCATTAAAAGCTGCAATTTTAGCTCGAATGAGGGCTCGGTACGCTTTGTAAAATACTAATAATAAAAGCCCTTCATAATCTCCTGTATACTCACAATATCGATTTACAAAATAGTTTGATAATAAGGGATGATTGGTTTCTTCTAGATCCATCGCTAAAAATGCAATATCACTTATTACATCTATCCAACGAAAAAACTCATTAAATTCAATACAATCAAAAATGACGGGAGTATCCTCTATCATTACTATATTGCCTAAATGCAAGTCCCCATGGCAGGCTCGTATAAATTCTTTTTTTTTGCGTTGGATTAATAACGGTTTTAAAGATTCATATTCTGCTTGAGTCCATTGTATTAAAATAGGCTCGAGTATAATTGATTTTTTCAGCGTATCAAAATTATCTTGTACGGGATCAAAAATAGCCTCTAAGCTACCACATACTTGATGGGGATCGCATGCAGGGGTTTTAGAATGAAAATCAGCGCATTGTTTTGCTATCGAATCTAGTATGGCACAATTAAGTTTATTATTTTTATTGAGGTGAGATAATAAATTATTTTGATCAAACTGATTTGTTTTAATGGCATATTCAATTACATTGGGGATATCATCTGTAATAGGATCATGCAAGATGGGGTTAAGTTCGGTGCCGCTGATGGCTACGAGATTTAAATATAAATCAGGTGCAAGCACTTTGTTAAGAGATAACTCAAGTTCACAGTAATGCTTTCGTTTTTCTAAAGTCGTAAAATCGTTAAAACCTAGATTGAAGGGTTTTTTTATCTTATAAGCATAAGGGCCTGTTAACATTACCCAAGATAGATGGGTTTCAATGATTTCAAAACCCGTCACGAGATGATTGTAAAGTATTTCGTGTTGTAAATTGTCAATTAAAACTTTATGAGACATTATGATAAATTTTTAAAAACCGTATCAAATGCGTTAAGAGTTTGATGAATGATGTCCTCATTATGTTGTATAGAAATAAAAGCACATTCAAAAGCAGACGGTGCAAAATAAATCCGTTCTTTTAACATGGCATGGTAAAATATTTTAAATTGTTCTTGGTCACATTGCATCACTTGTTCAAAGGTAGTAATTTCAGGTTGTTCAGTAAAAAAGAAACTAAATAAACCAGGTGCCGAATTAATGCAAAGCGGTATATTATGTTTGTTTGCATGTTTTCGTATTCCGGTTACCAGTTGATAGGTTTGTTTTTCTAGTTGAGCATAAAATCCAGGCTGCGATAATTTGTTAAGTGTGCTTAAACCCGCTTGCATAGCCACTGGATTGCCAGATAAAGTTCCTGCTTGATAGACAGCGCCTAAAGGAGCCAATTGATCCATAATTGCTGCAGGGCCTCCTATAGCCCCTACAGGCATGCCACCACCAATAATTTTTCCCAAAGTAGTGAGATCAGGGTTGATATTATAATAACCTTGTGCACCATTTAGGTGTACTCTAAAACCAGTAATGACTTCATCAAAAATACACAGTGCATCATATTGATCGCACAATTTCCGAATTTCTTCTAAAAAGCCAGGAATAGGGAGTACACACCCCATATTGCCCGCAATAGGTTCTACGATAATAGCAGCGATTTGATCGCCATATTGAGCAAAAGCTTGGCGAAGCATTTCAATATCGTTATAAGGTAAATTAAGGGTGTGTTGTGAAGTCCCTTTTGGGATACCAAGAGAGCTAGGATAGCCTAAAGATAAAGCACCAGAGCCTGTTTTAATTAATAATCCATCACTATGTCCGTGATACCCCCCTTCAAATTTTACAATTAAATCTCGTTTTGTAAAAGCACGTGCTAGTCGAATTGCGGTCATGGTGGCTTCTGTACCAGAACTCACCATCCGAACTTTTTCTATAGAGGAAAAAAGAGTACAAATTTTTTCTGCTAAAACGGTTTCAATCGCAGTGGGGGCACCAAAAGAAAGGGCTTTATCCACTGCGGTGTGTACATCTTTAATAACATCTGGATCTTGATGTCCTAAAATCATGGGCCCCCACGATCCAACGTAATCAATATAAGATTTCTTATCGACATCTATAACATGTGCTCCTTGAGCACGTTCAAAAAATATAGGATTGCCCCCAACACTGTTAAATGCACGAACGGGAGAATTAACGCCACCAGGCATGTATTTTTGAGCTTCATTGAAAAGATGAGTTGAGTTAAGTTGCTGCATAGTATTTCCTTGGAATTTTATGAAATCTTTTAAAAATAGTACCAAAAATACGCTAAAAGGTAAAGTATATGCCTCTAATAGTTCTTGATTATACTACCAGAAACACTTTATTTATAAATGTTAAAGTTTATAAGAATAGATTAATTTTCGTATTCAAATATTTTGGTTTTAATGGTTCATTGTAATTATTCTGCTAAAGCTTACAAGTAATCAGAAATTCCCGGTCAACCTAAAAATGTAATAGATAATGTGAGCAAGAGTGATTTTGATAGACTGACAAGCAAAAAGCTCACCAAATAGTGTTTTTAAAGTATAGGGAGTTAGTGGTTTTTTTATAAGAACCACTATGGCGAGCACGAAAAATTTTCAAGCGATGAAATTGCTATGAAAAATTCTTGTTATTTTGCAAAAGGACCTTCGTCAGGGGGAGCTCTGCTACTCGGATCGCCAATAAAGAGATAAAGTTGTTGCCAGGAATCCCAATGGTTATATTTTATTACAGCACGTACTGTTTCAAATAACGCATACAAGGGGCCAAGATGTTTTCGTGCCTGCTGATATACCTTACAGCAAAGGCTTTGAACTTGATCAATTAAAAATGTCAACATCATTAACATAGTCATAACAGAACATAGATTGTTATACCCATGACCATAATTATGTTCAAAGTTATACCCTTGGTTTTTAAGCGTATTAAACGTTTCATTTTCAATTCGCCATCGTGCGCGTCCTGCGCGCATAATGTGATAAGCATTATCGGCAGAGATTTTAATTTTTGTCACCCAGCTGAAATTCTGCTTTGTACCCGATTTTTTAGTTTCAGTGTATTCCAAGACATTTACACGGTAATCAGCATGCGTCTCATTTAATGGTACATCCGTATGATAACGAAAATTATGTACCTTACCTTTTTCATCTGTCTGAGTATGTATTGTTGGTTCCAACCCATTAATCCAATTAAATACGTGACTATGATCCCCTGTTTTAACACCAATAATGTAATTCATATTTAAGGAATCCAGCAACGATAAATGCGGAAAATTAGAGGCAAGGCCATCCTCGACAATTAATATTTTGAGATGTGGGTGCTCTCTACGTAAATCAGATAATAAACGCTTGGCAGCATTACGTTCACAATCATTTTTTGTATAGCCATCCCCTTTTACAATCGGCTCGGGGGCTAATGGAATGACTACTTTTTGGTCAGGATGTACTAAAACAGCACCCAACATTTGATGGTAGTAACCTTTCGTACCATCACGATGATTTTTTTCACAGCAATTATTACAATGTACTGTTTTGGAATAATACTGTCCAGTTCCATCAATAGAAATAATGTGATGCCCATCTAAATAACGAAATTGCTCTAAGGCTTTGCCACGTTGTAAATTAGCAAAAATCTGCTTAAATCCGCGTCTTAATTGGCTAGGCTGAATCGTATCTAGGCGCTCTCTTAAAGTGGTATCATTGGGCGCTTTACTGACGCCATAAAATGTTCTTAAGGTGCGTCGAACCCAAGGTTCGGATGATTTGAGTTTTTCAAATTGAAGCAAAGAAGGCAGCTTTAAACCAAATATAGCCAAGGCAGACATGATACAGTCTTGCCAGCTATATTCTAAGTTTTTAGATACTTTAAATTTTTCTCGTGCTAAGGGCTTG
>CANJXG010000044.1 GCA_947478905.1 Coxiellaceae bacterium | reverse complement strand
GTTTTTTACCATATAAAGACAATAATGCACCCCCATGGGTGTTACCGTTAAGTACACAACGGGTATCGAGCTCTGAAGATGATGCATTATTAGGAGCAGAAAAATTCCAACAGATTTTAAATATCATTCTTGAAAAATCGCCTGATAAAATTTGTATTAATTTGGTAGATAGCGGTAGATTTCAGGATAGATGTCGCCTCGAAACGAGGCGCCTTCTCCCGTATCGGTAGAACGGATTTATTCGCTACGCTCATTTAAGATAAGATCTATTTTTTCAAATTATTGATTGGTGAGGGGTTATGAAGCTACAAGCACGAATGTTATTTTGAATTTCAAGAAATTTTTCTAAACTAAGCTTCAGCTCAGTTTGAGCTCACAGATTTTAATTATTTCAATGCCTTAATCGCCTCAATGGATCCACCCGTTACCTGAGCAATAACCTGTATATCTATATTTTAATGAAGCATATTCATTGCTATTTTTTCAATTACCCTTTCCTCAACTCTTGCTTCTGTTTTTTTCAGCGTACTCGCTTTAATTCTCATCTCTCTTTCTCCAACAAAAAAACCATCCACTTTCACATCCCAAAGCATTTTAAAATTTAAACACCATACCCTGACACTTTTTCTTATCGCAATAATAGCCTTTAGAAGTTTGAAACGGAAAATCATTCATTGAATGCGAACTAAATCCACAGTTAACGCAAGTTATCGTATATTCCTCTGGATTTTCTAACCTCTCAAAATTATAATCATTTGTGCCCATTTCTACATGATCTGGCAAGGCAAAACTAGATTTACATTCTTTGCAATTCTGCCATATCCCTTTATGTTTTTCATGATAGTGAGAAGAACACAATGTATATCGATCATGATTTCTATAACAACTATTTCTGGCATAAGAAAATAATTGATAGTCCTCTGTATCATCACAAATCCAATTATCACAACAGGGCGTTTTAGTTAATTTCTTTTTTGAGCTGTTACAAAGTCCACATTTTGGTTTAAGCTCTTTTACCTTAGGCTCTGCTTTTGGTTTTTTAACTAATTCAAGTTTAGTTTTTTTCATACTCATCTCAATTTTTACCTACAAATTTACAACGTCATTAATTAAGGTTAGGTTAATACAGCACAGAAAGAAAAGAAGATCTTTAGATTAGAATAGCCGTGCCCCCCGATTCTAGCAGATTTCGATAATAAGGCTAGCCAGTTATCACCCCATTCGTGGTGATAAGAAATGCTTTTATTATCAATTTTTTGCTGTTTTCGATAATTATCGAATCACCTATTTTTTCATGGCCTTAACGATACTTGCTGCATATTCTTCTATATCGCCGTTGTCAGAGCTCAGAGAAAAACTGGCTACTTGTTCGTATAAACCATCTCGTTCATGATGGAACTTATCGATGAGTCCAGCAAAATTATCCACTGGCACCGGCAGTAATGGACGATAATCACCTTCCGCAATACGTTCTAATTGCACAGGCACACTCACTTTTAGATAAACAGTGAATTCTTATTTCAGTAACGCACGCGCTTTCTCATCACAGATGATGCTTTCATCCGTGGTGGAGACCAGTACATGTTTTCTTTGATGGTAGGATACCATAAAACTCACCGGTTCAGTGGCTAACATGGAAACTTTCAGTTATTATCGATTTCTTTTATATCCGATAATAGCTTGCATCCTTATTCTCATGAGTGGTGATAAGAAATGAGGTTATTATCAGATATTGCCTTTTTCGAGAATAATGATTATGATGTAAGCATAATCAAATAGAGGCCAGTTACATGGATATACAACAGTCTCCTGCAGGAGAAATCATTAAATCACCCAAAGGGTATAATGCCTTTGTGCCCCATAGTTTACCACCTAAACTTGAGTGGGATAATGCGGTGGTTAATAGCTTATCTCGTGCTGATTTCTTACTTGGAAAATTAGCGCGCGAAGGCAGTAAATTACCCAATCCTCACCTTTTAATGCGCCCATTCATGACCCGAGAAGCGGTGCTTTCCAGTAAGATTGAAGGGACCAAAGCAACCCTAGGGGAAATCTTAGCAGCCAACGCCGGTGCTCACGTAAAGCAAAACCCTGACGATCTCCAAGAGGTGCAAAACTACATCAAGGCACTTGATTATGGGCTGGGTCGGTTAGCAGAGCTACCATTATCGTTACGTCTTATCAAAGAAATCCATGAGCACTTAATGCAAGGTGTTAGGGGATCTCATGCAACCCCTGGGGAATTTAGGCGCAGTCAGAATTGGATTGGATCTCCCGGCTGTACGCTGAACACAGCCAAGTTTGTGCCACCACCCCCTAACAATTTAATCGATTGCTTAGGAGAATTGGAAAACTTTTTACATGATAGATCATTACCGCCCTTGATCCATATAGCGCTTTGTCATTATCAATTTGAAGCCATCCATCCCTTTTTAGATGGCAATGGGCGTGTTGGGCGATTACTGATTATGTTGTTGCTGGTTGAACAAAGAATGCTGCCTTCACCCTTATTATATTTATCTGCATTTTTTGAAGCGACACGCGATGAGTATTATAAACAGCTTTATAATGTCAGTTCAAAAGACACTTGGCACGAGTGGCTAATTTATTTTCTTAATGGTGTTGCTGTCCAATCAGAAGATGTTTTATCACGCGCTGAGCGCATCAATGAATTATTAAATCAGTGGAAAATTGATGTTGCAAGCAGTGCCTCCCAAGTTCCTGTGGATCTGGTGCAGCATTTAGCTGTGAATCCTTATTTCACCACTAGTAAAATTGCTGAAGATCTGGGAATTGCTTACAGCACTGTCCAAAGAGGCGTTCAAAAACTTGAGGCTGCAGGCATTATCAAAAAAATAAATGATAATAAACGAGACAAAGTCTACTGTGCTACCGCAATATTAAATATTCTAGAAGAACCTACGAAAATCAGGGCGGATGTTTATGACTAAACATACCAGATTAAACCGGTCATCCTAGTTGTCGCGACCGGTAAAGCTAATTGTCACTTAACAGTTTATAAAAATAGATCATAATGATGAGATGGTTGCTGATGTTTATAAAATTGAAAGACGCAACAAATTGTCTCTTATTTTAACAAAAACCAGCAGAAACCAGAGAAACCAGAACCAGAGAAACCAGGACAGCCATATTTACAAAACCTGGATTCAAGTAAACTAAAACCTACATAAATTGGATTATTTTCGAATAATCCGTATATTTTAGAAGTAACAGCTTAGCTTTTATTAAAAATATTCTGAGAAATATAAAATCAAAGGAGCAAGAAGTCTACCTAGACTGGCAAAATAGGACTACTTAATAAGGGAGATAATTTAAGCCGCGTCAGCGTAATAAAGCTTTGCTTTGGCTGCACCTTTAAATTTTCGCAGTTGATTGGGCTTAAAAGTTGCGAGTGCTTGTTCATGCCCTACGGCTCGACCAAAATCAGTTTCTAGATTATTCAACATCATCAGCCAACCTTCGCTAGTTAAATTCAACCTATTTAAAATAGGTCTGACAGCTTGAGGAATAATGCCTGTGAAGAATATTATGGGTGTCCTGTAACGCTGTCCTGTTAACGCTGCCTGTGTTAACGCTGCCTTCTAAGCACGTTCTGTAAGCATGAAACTTCTCTTCATAATTTCATAGCATGTTGTGTGTTCATAATCTTAATTTAAAACTTCATCAAATCAGGCAATAATGCTATTTCAGGATCGTCGTATCGCACACTTAAAACTTGCAACTCTCGCGCATTAATATCATAGGTATTTTTAAGAACTTTTTGCATAAAAAATACGGTATATTGCAGGGCCTTAGCGCTGTCCTGTGTTTTCAAAAAAACACCCAAATACAAGCTGGAAAATAAATCACCGGCACCATTGACCGGTATATCAAAAACATACTCTAGTGTTTGAATGCAATATTGAGAATTCGCATCTGACACAAAAACCACCAAGGTTTTTGGATGTTCTATCAAGCTGAGACCTGTAATCACAACTATATTAATACCTCTACGATGAAAAAATTCCGCCGCTTTTTTTACGCTCGCCATATCATGAAGCGCTATACCCGAAAGCAAGCTTGCTTCATATTGATTAGGGGTAATAATGTCAGCCAAAAGTTGGGTCTTAAAAAAATCCAACACCTCCGGTTTCACATAACAAGTATTATTACCTATAACAGGATCACATAAATACCATACTTTTTTATTTTGGGTTTTAAAATCCTGTACTACACCCTGAACGGCTTGGCATATAGCTTGCGTACCCATATAGCCCGATAAAACGGCAGCGCAGTTACACGTCTGGCCTATATTTTTAAGGCCTTGAACCAAAGAATAGATCAGATCCGAAGCAGCCACTTCTCCGGTCCACTGACCGTAACCGGTATGATTAGAAAATTGCACGGTATTAATAGGCCATACATCATATCCCATATATTGCAAAGGATATACTGCCGCTTTATTACCCACATAGCCATATACAACATGGGATTGTATAGACAAAATACTTTGCATACTCACTCCTCTTTATCATTCAATAAAAACCGACCCACCACCTGCGCATCCCAAAGAGTTTTATCATGAAATATAATCATCTGACTACAGAGTCAAGATGCCAGATTTACGCTTTGAAGTCAACGGGGCATATGCAAAAAGTCTCAGGATCAACGATTTCTCGAGAGCTGAAAAGAAATTCTAGGCAAAGGGGGTATCGTTATCAACAAGCTAACCAAAAAGCAGTTGAGCGACGTCACAATGCCAGCTGTCGTCCTACGAAAATGACACCGCCATTAATCAAGATCGTAGAGGCCAAATTATTCGAAGCATGGAGTCCAGAGCAGATATCTGGCGTATTACGTAGCAATCATATTTTGATTAGCCATGAAAGCATTTATCGCGATATTTGGACTGACAAAACAGCGGGTGGCGGTCTCTATACGCATCTATTCAGAAGCGGAGATTCAATACGTGGAAGATCAGTTGAACAACCGGCCTAGAAAAGTGTTAAACTATCGAATACCTAGAGAAGATTTTCTTAGGATTAAGCAGCCTTAGAGAATTGCACTTCACTGTTGAATAGGCGTTTTAATATAGATATATTTTTATACTAAAAGCAATCACAATCCCTGTCAACAATATAATGGGTGTCCTTTTTATTTCATTCTTTTTATTTTCATTCTCTATTATGGGAGATGGCTTATTAGATTTGTGTGAGATTTAAACCCAAATCTCACATGCTGGCACTATAACACAAGAAGCCTTAGGGCAAAATTTAACACGTACTCAGGCCTATATTAGCAAAATTGAAAACCAAAAAACTGTTCACCGCGCTAAGAAGTGCTGGGTTCATGATGACGGAAGTGGAAATTGGGGTTTTATAACAATATTTGATATGATTGCCGCTCTATCCATTACAGCTTAAGAGTACATTAGATGACACAAAAAAATGAGCTTATTATCTTAGATTTTGAAACCACAGGTCTTTGCCCTCCTTCAGACAGAATAATAGAGGTAGGGGCTATACTCGTTAAAGATAATAAAGTAGTAGATAAGCTATCACAGCTACTGTATCCAGGCTTTGCTCTCCCTTCTTTTATTAGCACGCTAACAGGCATTAGCAATGCTATGCTGAAATCTCAGCCTAGGCCTGAAGAATTTATGCCGACTTTATATAATTTTATAGGCGATAGAGTGATATTGGCACATAATGCTTCTTTTGATAAGAAATTTTTAATCGCCGAACTGCATCGTATAAGTAAAAAAATCAATAATCCTTTGTTATGCACATTAAAATTAGCGCGACGCCTTTTGCAGGCTCCAGATTACAAGCTCACCACCCTCGTTAAACATCTGAATTTAAAAGTCGCTAAAACGAATAAAGCCCATAGAGCTTTAGATGATGTAATGAGCACGCTGCAATTATGGTTATATATGCACCAGAATCTCATACAGCGTACAGGAAAAACGCCCGACTTGGATTTATTCTTTAAATTAGAGAAAAAAACCAAAGCGCAAGTGGCCATGCAGTTCTAAAGATTTCCATGCAGGCCTGTTAACAAACAATCTACAATGCTAATTTTTAAAGCACTATTGGGATTGTTTGGCTCCGATATTTTGCCAAGATATAATTGACTATAACCATATTCTTTTCTTTCACTACTCTCTCTATGACGACCTAAAATGCCTGACAACAGCGCAAAGTCAGCCAATCAAATAAACACAAAGGAATGCTTAGTTTAAGCTTTAAAACAGAGAAAATGAGTTCAAGGGGCTCAAGATGGCGGAGGTTGGCATTCCTTAAAATAACCACCTCCAAACTGGGTGGGGAATGTCAACTTCACCGACCAGGATTCTAGCAGATTTCGATAATAATACTACCAGTTATTATCAGAAGTGGTGATAAGAAATGGCGCTGTTATCGATTGACGCTGTTTTCGATAATATGGCGATTATTCAAAATAAGCTTACCACGTCCTAAAAATCACGAAATACGACACTTTTAGGACATGCTAGACGCATTCATGTCCTTTAGGTTTCATTATTCGTAACCTAAAGGACATATTGATCATAATCGCTAAATTACAGCTGGTTACACACTCTTTTAGAGTCACCATGTCCTTATAATTACACTATTTGTAACTTTGGTGACATACCTAATCATAAATTAGCAAATCGCAGTTGTTACTCGCATGTTTTTAAGTTTATCATGTGGCTATAATTACGTTATGAGTAATTATACATACATGCTGACACAAAAAATCAAACATTTTGCTTGCGCTCTCCTGAAAATAGACATATCATGTTCTTATAATTACACTATTTGTAATTTTGGAAGCATGGTAATCATATGAACCTACAATCTTACATGAAACAGCTCAGGAAATATGGGAAACGAGCCTTCACTATTGAAGAGGTTTTGGAGGAATTCAAAATATCTCGCAATTATGCCAGGGTGGCTTTATATCGCCTTATTCAAAGTGGTGACCTTGTATCGCCCGCTAAAGCTTTTTATGTCATCGTGCCTCCTGAATATCAAACATATGGTTGTATACCAGCAGAACAACTTATTCCCATACTCATGAAGCATTTAAATACCGATTATTATGTTGCCCTGTTATCAGCAGGGTTGTTTCATGGAGCGACCCATCAAAAACCCGCTAGGTTCCAAGTCATGTTGAATAAAAGGATGAGCGGTAATTTGGTTTTTGGTGATGTTGAAATAGAGTTTATTTACAAAAATTCAATCTCTGGACTTCCAACTCAAGATTTCGTTGTGGATACTGGCTATCTTAAAGTTGCATCACCTGAGCTCACTGCAATCGATTTACTCAATTACCCTTCTCATGCGGGTGGACTTAATCACATAGCAACTGTTTTTTCTGAATTAGCCGAAGCCATAGATCCGGGTAAATTGATAGAGCTTGCTGAAAAGATCAATGCTAGATATCAACTACAACGTATTGGTTATATTTTAGAGAAGATTGATGTCATGGATGAAGATAAAAAAACTGAAATCATCGAAACTTTAGAAGTTTTTTTAAAGGGAAAGATGAAATATTACATACCCATTGCGTCTGAAATAGAAAAAATGGGTTACCCGAGATCCAAGAGATGGAAAATAATAGAAAACACTGAAATTGAGAGCGATTTATGATCCCAAATATTTTTATACAAAATTGGTCTAATCATGTTAAATGGCAAACACCAGACCAAATTGAACAAGATCTCATTATAAGCAGAGCGTTAGTAGATTTATATAACGATCCACACATCAAAGACGCTTTAGTTTTTCGTGGCGGTACAGCACTCAACAAACTATTTATTAACCCTCCGTCTAGGTATAGTGAAGATATCGATTTCGTGCAGAAAAATGCTGATCCAATCGGCCAAACAATTAATGCGATTCGTGAGGTGCTCAAACCATGGTTAGGGGATCCTAAATGGAAAATTACTCAAAGAAGCGCAAAGCTGATTTACAAATACGAATCTATAAACAAGTCCTCATCAAAACTAAAAATCGAAATAAATACGACTGAACATTTTCAAGTGCTGCCCTTAAAAAAGGTTCCTTTCTCTATGGATTCAGATTGGTTTAAGGGAACAGCAGATATTATCACTTACGAAATGGATGAGCTGATGGCGACTAAATTGCGAGCTCTGTACCAGCGCCGCAAAGGACGAGATTTATTTGATATATGGTATGTAGCAACCAATGACTTGATTAACCTAAATCGAGTTTTTGATATTTTTGCAAAGTATTGCGCCTATAACAATGTGGAAATCTCGCGAGAAGAGTTTATAAAAAATCTTGAGCACAAGAAAGATAATCGTGACTTTCATATGGATATGAGTGTTTTATTGCCATCGAAATTGCATTGGAATTTCGACGAAGCTTATCAATTCGTTGTAGATAAGGTTATTAGCAGGCTGCCATAATGCAAAGAATTAAGCTGTATGGCCAAATATCAACAAGCCTCGCGTGCCTGAGCAATGAGAAGCTAAAACAGATTTTGGCAGATAGCAAGCCCATGCACGAAGGTATCGGAGGCAAATCCGCATTAATTTCTATTGATGACACACCCGTATTTGTTAAAAAAGTGCCACTGACTGATCTTGAGCAGCTGGATCAGAATTTCATGTCTACGGCGAATCTTTTTGATTTACCACTTGGCTATCAATATGGTGTGGGCTCTGCTGGCTTTGGAGCATGGCGTGAGCTTACAACGCATATCATGACAACCAACTGGGTGATCACGGGTGAATGTGCCAATTTCCCCATTATGTACCACTGGCGCATTTTGCCCAATGATCCCAGTGAACTGAATGTTGAAGAATGGGGAGACATTAACAAATACTGCCAATACTGGGAGAATTCCAGCACCATTCGCAAGCGCGTTGAAGATCTTAATAAAGCATCAGCGCATATCGCTTTATTTCTTGAGTATATTCCGAATAACCTGCATGAGTGGCTGCCTGCTCAAATTGCTAAAGGTAATAACGCAGCAGAAAGCTCGGTTACATTTGTAGATGAACATCTCAAAGCTACAAACAGGTATATGAATACGCATGGGTTAATGCATTTTGATGCGCATTTTAAAAATATACTCACCGACGGTGAACGGCTCTATTTCAGCGATTTTGGATTGGCATTATCATCAAAATTTAATCTCTCAACAGTAGAAACTGAATTTTTAAAGCGCAATCAACATTATGATCAGTCTTATGCAAGCTTAAATATACTCCTCAGTATATTCGGAGCTATTTTCAAAAAAGACCCATGGGATATTCAACTTCGTGAATGCATCTTAGATAAACAAGAAAAATTATCGCCTGCAATTGCACACGCCATCAAACAATACATGCCCATTGCGTTGTGCATGGACGAATTTCTGGAGAAGCTTCGAAAAGAAAGCAAATCAACCTCATACCCTGCAACACAACTAAAAAAATTGCTGATAACAAGCTCATCGGAGACACCATGACCACTATTATTGAAACAGAAAGGCTAATTTTAAGAACCTGGAAAAAAGAAGACACAGAGGCTTATTTTCGAATCAACCAAGATCCAAAAGTGATCGAATTTTTACGTGGCCCATTAACCATGGAACAGGTCAACGATTTTATACCTGTGGTGAATAGTCATGGCGACAAACATGGTTACACATTATGGGCTGCCTGCTTGAAAGAAACCGGTGAATTGATAGGCTTTATCGGTCTCAATTATACCGATTGGGAATCGAATTTTACACCAGCAGTTGAAGTTGGTTGGCGCTTAGGATCGCAATATTGGGGCAAAGGCTTTGCTACCGAAGGGGCTAAAGCATCTTTGGAATATGGCTTTAAACAGTGTGGTCTTAAAGAAATTGTTTCTTTCACAGTGCCAGCTAATATTCGCTCTGTTCGAGTCATGGAAAAAATTGGATTAAAACGTGATTTAAATGGCGATTTTGCTCATCCTAAATTAGCTGCAGATCATCCTTTATCACAACATATTTTATATCGTTTGAGAGCAGATGAGTATTTGCAAGGAGGAAAAAATGACTGAGAAATATTGCTTCACGGTGGGCAATGAAGGGCAAGCTAGCCTAAATATTTTGGAAAAAAGTTTTAACGACCAAACGCAATATTTCTTAAACAAACACGGCTTAAGATCAGGGCTTTCTATATTAGATATTGGCTGTGGCTTGGGTTATATGAGTCAGTACCTCGCTGAAATAGTTGGAGACAACGGGCGTGTCACAGCTATCGAT
>CANJXG010000043.1 GCA_947478905.1 Coxiellaceae bacterium | reverse complement strand
GGGCTTTATTAAAGGAGGTGCGAGAGCATACCGAGATGGCTCGACAAATGGGTTGGATACGGGATTGAAAATTATTAGTCTCTCAAGCAAGATTTAAGATCATGGAGCCTTGTTAACCGAGCTCACCGGAAGGACACTCAATAATAAGATTCAATTAGCGAAAAGGAGAGCACGAGGATATCGTTGCATGGATAATTTTATAAATATAATTTACTTTTTATGCGGGAAATTAAAATTTGATTACCCACTGTATTCTTCATAGAGCCAAACAAATCCTCAATTTATAGTCCAAGTTGTAAAAATTACAAGCAAAGTGGGTCATAATCCACTTGAAGTGAAAAAACAACAGAAAATCAAAAATCAGTGCTTCCTGCTTATCCATCCTGATAAGCTATCTGCTCAAGATAGTCCCCTTAAAAAGTACTTAGTTGATAATAGAACCATGGCAGATAATACGCCTGTAACTCCTGATTTCTATATGAAAACAGTCAAGGCTACTCTAGAACTTCAACCAAAGCCGCCTACTGTAGGTAAACTCGTAGTGATTGCTAGCTTCCTATTAACTATAGCAATCATGGCTCTTCTATATGCTGCGATAGGAGCTCTAGTTTATTTAATAGCCATAGAATTCGCTGAAGCCTTTGCGATATGGGCTCTATGTGATACTTTAAAACAAATGGTAATATTACCAATCATAGAATGGCTCTCAAGCCTTGTGTTTTCACAAAAACATGCAATTATGATTGCAGCAACTTGTGGAATGATTATTTCTGCTGCTTTAGCTTATCAATTCCTACTCATTGATTTCGTCATTTCAGGAGCACAGAATATTCTAGCCACCTCTAATTATCTAAATATAATTATACAAACTGCTGCTTTCAATCCAGCATTTAATGTTCCTAATCCAGAAGCAAATGTTGCTCCTGGGGAGCAACCTGTCCCTGACTTAGACCATTCAGAGTTTATAGCCAATGCCTTTAAGAAGGCGCAGCAAAAAGTCGAAGCTGATAACGCTAATGATGTTCCTCCACCTGCGCCGCCATTCGAAGAAGAGAAACAGCCATTTATAGGCGCGGCCTATAAAAACGCAAAACATCAAAAGAAAGCTGCAAAACAAGCAGCAAATGATGAAAATTCACCTCAAAGAGGACGCTCACCTAGTCCTGCTCGCAGTGGAATAGATGCCGATGGATTAGACTAAACTAATATCCATTTGAACTCAAAACGAAAACCCAGATTAATCCCATAATTAATCTGGGTTTTTTTATGAAAGGATCTCTTCTTCTCCATCTAGTTCCCGGGCGGCATCTTCTAACATCACTGGAATGTCATCTTTAATAGGATAGGCTAGTCTATCTCCTTTACAAATCAACTCTTTTTGCTCAGCAAGATAGATCAATGGCCCTTTACAAAGCGGACACGCCAAAATTGCTAGTAATTTCTTATCCATATTAATATTTTACCTTTATTTTATTTAAAATAAATTAGGCAAGATCTTAGCTAGGGGCCGGTCACCGTGCCGGCCCTAGATATAATCCGGGCCGGCACGGTGACCGGCCCCTACACCAGATCCTAACTCTCTATTTTATTTACCTTTATTTTTTCTATAATCTCTTCAATTAAATCATCTGAAATCTCTGTCACTAACGAGGCAACCCAAATATTTTCAACCTCCGAAAGTACCCATTTTTTAAATTTGACCGCATCTTTTTCTGTCATTAAAACCGGATATTGCTTAGAATAAGCCAATAATTTTTCAAAATCAGATTGATTATACTGATAATGATCTGAAAAAGGGCATTCTATAATATTTATATTATACTGTTTTACACTCTTAAAAAAGCGATCAGGGTGAGCAATGCCAGCTACAGCATAAAGCGTTTTACCATTCAAACTAGCAAGCGATTTTATAATGTTAGGATTATTTAATAAAGTAAGGGAGTTTTTTAGTTTTTGAAGTTGATTGTTATTTTTTATAACAAAATCGGCTTCTTTTAATCTAGAAAGAGGCTCTCGATAAGGACCTGCTGGAAACAAAAAAGTATTAGATTTGCCATTTTCAGACTCTCGATTTAATAATACAATTTCAATATCCCGATGCAAACGATAATGCTGCAACCCATCATCTGAAATGATAATATCTACCTCTGGGTAATGCGCAATTAAATATTCAACTGCTTTAGGTCGTTTGGTACAAATGACCACAGGAACATTCGTTTTATGGGCAATTAATAAAGGCTCATCCCCAAAATTTTCTGCAGTATCCGTTTGAGAACCTGTATAAGCATAGGGTGTGGCACTTGATTTTTTTGCTTTGTATCCCCTACTGACCACGCCAGGTTTATACCCTCTTTTTTTAAGCTTTTCAACCAGTTCACATACAAAAGGGGTTTTGCCAGTTCCCCCTACAGTAAGATTACCCACCACAATAATAGGCACTGGAAAAGTTTGTAAAGCATCCGCTAAAATCCATTTTTTTCTTATAATACTTATGCCATAAATAATCCAAGCAAGCGGCAGTAAACTATAAGTCCATTTTGAATGCACCCTAACTATGCCTCAATCAGTTCTTTTTTAATTTCGTCCATCAGTTCTACTTGTTGATATTGCATTAATCGTAAGTTTGAGTATAACCCCTTGGTCTTCATCAAATCGGCATGGGTTCCCATTTCTAATATTTTCCCTTCATCAATCACCATAATTCTATCTGCATTTTCAATAGTGGATAAACGATGCGCTATGACTAAGGTCGTGCTTTTAGCCATAAGCTCTTCTAAGGCTAAATGAATTTTCTTTTCTGATTCACTATCTAAATTCGAAGTAGCTTCATCTAAAATCAAAATAGGGGCTTGCTTTAAAATCGCTCGCGCAATGGCAATACGCTGTTTTTGCCCACCTGATAATAAAATGCCATCTTCGCCTACCATCGTATCAAAACCTTGTGGGAAGGCTTGAATAAAGTCATAGGCATGAGCCCGTTTCGCCGCTTGCATCACCTCTTCTAGATTCACTGCTTCTTTAATACACCCATAGGCTATATTATTTAATATTGTATCGTTAAACAATAAGGCTTGCTGAGAAACAATAGAGAATTGGGAACGTAAGTCTTTTAAGGATACCTCCATGATATTAATATCATCAAGCAAAATAGTACCTTGCGCAGCATTATAAAATCGGGGTAATAAATTCACTAAGGTTGATTTTCCTGATCCTGACCGTCCTACTATGGCAATCGTTTCTCCTGGTTTTAGCGTAAAACTAATATCTGATAAAGTGATAGTATCTTTTTTATATCCAAAGCTTACATTTTGATATTCAATTTTACCAGCCACTTTTACAAGTGGATGGGCTCCTAAATCAATTTCAGGTTCTTCATCTAATAATTCAAAAACACTTTTTGCACCTGCAACCCCTTTTTGGATGGTTTCATTCACTCTGGTTAAATTTTTAATGGGCTGCAACATAGCGACCATAGCACCAAATAAAACAATAAAATTACCAGGCGTAAAATACGTTAATCCTGAAATTGCAAAATAAATGGTGAATGCTAAGGTTAAACCTGCAAATATTTGAACACAAGAAATATTTAAAACGGAAGTTAAAATTAATTTCATTTCCTGTTGACGATTACGGTAGGTAGACTGATTAAATCTTTTTATTTCCCCCTCTTCCCCTCCAAAAGCCTTAATGAGCCTTTGACCATCGACTGCTTCTTTGACTTCATGCGTTACAATAGCAATAGAATCTTGAATTTGAATACTAATATGACGCATTCTTCTGTTAAAGAAATACATTAAAGCAGAAATTAAAGGAATCATTGCAACAGATAGTAAAGTAAAGCGCCAACTTGCACTTAACATGACCCCAAATAAGAAAAGCGTTTTAATGGTATCTTTGGCAACAATGGTTACCGCTGTAGTCATCACTGCAGCAACTTGTTCTACATTGTAGGTCATTTTAGCTAAAATTTGACCTGAAGCGCTCTTATCAAAATAGGAAATTGGTAAACAGAGTAATTTTTTAAAAACTTCTTGGCGCAACCGCATAACCACTTGTCTGCCTATCCATCCCATTGAATAGGTGGCCGTTACGCTTGCAAACCCTCTGAGTACAAAAATACCCACAATCAAAAAAGGGGCCCAAAAAATAAAAGGTTTATCTTTAAGAATAAATCCCTTATCTAGTAGAGGACCTACTACTTTGACTAGTGCAGAATCTGCCATGGCCATGAGTATATTTCCAATTAAGGCGAAAAAAAGGGCTAATTTATAAGATTTAACATAGGAAAATAAACGTTTATATACCATAGGTTATTCACTCAATTATTTTTAAACTACTTTATTTTGTGTGTTGGCCTTAATTTTTATCTGTTTGATACCTAATTGACCAACCACATCCATCGCACCCACCACCGATTGATGAGGGGCTAACTTGTCCCCTACAATAGTAATCTCAGGAGAGTCATTTTTTGCAATCAAGCTACGCAATGCTCTTTTGAGCACGCTCACGTCACTACTATTAAGTGATCTTTGTTGTAAGAAATACTGGCCTTGTGTATTAATGCCAATTTCAATACCTCGTTCTATCGATTTTGAGTTAGCATATTGTTTTTGAGCGCTTACATCAGGCAAATCCAAACTAAGTTCTCTAGATTGCTTAAACGTGGTGCTCACCATAAAAAATAACAATAATAAAAATACGATATCAATCAGAGGCGTTAAGTTTAGAGCCAAGGTTTCTTTATCTCGATTACGATCTCGAATTTGCATCACATAGTACCAGTTTTATCTCAATTGATCTAATTTTTGAGTATTATCTATCATTTTTAAAGCCTCTCTTTCGATACAAACGGCAAATTCATCAATACGATGATGAAACAAGCGATGAAACAGTAAACTCGGTATAGCCACTACTAATCCAAAGGCCGTTGTCAGTAAAGCTTGAGAAATACCGCCTGCTAGGCCCTGCGCATTTACAGCACCCGTTTCTAGCGTTAAAGCAGAAAACATTTGTATCATACCTACCACGGTTCCTAATAACCCTAATAAAGGCGCAATAGCGGCAATGGTGCCTAAAAAACTAAGAAATCTTTCTAACTCTAACATGGCATGCCGTCCTGCTTCTTCCATCCTTTGCTTCATACGCTCAGGGCCAGCGCCTCTATAGGCTAAACCGCTAGCCAATACTTCTCCTAATGCAGAATTTTCTAAGGTTTTTTCTAAAACCTGATAATTTAAATTTTGATTTTTTAAATTATGAAGGACTATCGCTAATAAATCCGGAGGGACTACTTTTTTTTGCTGCAAAAATAGGGATCGCTCGATAATGATGGCTAAAGCCACGATAGAACATCCCAAAATAGGAAGCATTAGCCATCCACCTGACGTAATTAATTTCAACATCCTTATTGTTCTCCTATATTTTCTTGAAATGTATTGTATCACTTTCTCTACACTCGATTCCAAAATTTGCTTTTTGCACTGCGAAATGAAGTGGGATGTAAATCTTGAGTGAGATCATTAAAACGAAACTGAATCATTCCCTCTAATGCGCTAGAGTGAACCTGAGCGCCCATCAAAGCATATCTATCCAACACACAGGCCTTTGGAAAACCAAAATGGTTATAATACCCTGCTGAAACTAATGCATATTCAGGGGCCACTTCTTTAATAAACTCAGGCGTAGAAGATCCCTTACTACCATGATGAGGAACCACTAAAATACGGGCTTTGAGTGCGTGAGGATGCGTTTGCACTAAATCATTTTCTACTACTGCTTCAATATCTCCTGTTAGTAAAATACTATTAGAACCTGTTGTGATCTTTAAAACACAAGATTGATTGTTTGTTTTTAACAATTTTTTAGATCGCTGAGTTTCATCAAAAGCGTGTGTGGGGCTTAACATTTCAAAATCAATGCCATCCCACTGCCAATGCTGATCCGCTTGGCACACCTGAGAGTGAATCTCCGGTACTTTTTCTGGACTAGGCGTAAACGTAAGGTTTGGTCTATAAAACTCAACGATACTGCGCAACCCGCCTCGATGATCTAAATCACTATGGCTGATCACCATAGTATCGATGTAATCAATTCCTTGTGATTTTAAAAACGGCACAATCACTTTACTGCCTGCATCGGAATCTTGTCCAAACCGAGGGCCTGTATCATATACCAAAACATGATTTTTAGTTTGAATCACTGCGCTCAACCCTTGCCCGACCTCTAATAAGCTAAACCAGATTTCATGAGATTTAGGCGTGGGCGCTTTACTTAACAATAAAGGCAACCAAGCAATCCATCCTAGGTGTCTCCCAGGGAGTCCTTTAGGCATTAATAATAAAAAACATCCTACAATAGCTAAGACAATTGAACTGGATGTAAAATACCCAAGCCCTACCATGCTATAAGGAAAATGGGCTAAGCTCTCTAAGTAAATCCATAATCCAGACCATAATAAATGCGCACTTTGTAAAAAAAAAGCACCGATCTGGGGCATAGTGGGAAACAATACTAATAAAAATGCCCCCATTAAATCAAAAGGCACCACCAATACACTGGTAAATGGAATAGCAATAAAATTCGCTAAAGGACCAATGATGGTCGTTTTTTGAAAAAATAAAAATCCTAATGGGAGCAAAGCAATAAAAACCACCCATTGTGGTGCAAGCCATTTTTGAGCCCAACTTTTTTCTAAATAAGTCCATCCTGAAAACACAAATATTAAAGCACCAACTGCTAAAAAAGATAACCAAAATCCTGCATTGAACGGTGCAAAAGGCACCGCCACTAAAACTAAAATTAACGCCATACAATACAAAAACCAAGGCGAAAATTTACGTTGTAATAAGCATCCTAACATGGCAATGGCGACCATAATAAAAGCACGTTGCGTTGGAATAGACCACCCTGCCAAACCAGCATATGCTGCTGCCGATACTATTGCAGCCAATGCACCGACTTTTTGAGCTGATATATAATGTAAACGCGTATACGCCTTATATCCTCTTGCCCACAGCCATACGCTTATAAAAAAAAGACTACCGGCAATCATACTGACGTGCAAACCTGAAATGGCTACCAAATGACTCGTCCCCGTTTTTTGTAGAACTTGCCACTGAGCAGCCGTTATATCGGTTTTATCGCCTACCATTAAAGCAAGCATAATCCCTTTAAAAGGGAGATTTTTTAATTGCTTATGAATATTTTCAAATAGATGATATCGCATTTTTGCAAAACTAAAACCAAAGTGGGGCTCGTAGCCTAATACTGCTTTTACCGTTCCCGTTGCGCGCACCCCCATTAAAAAACTTTGTTTTTCTAGATCAAAACTGCCTGGATTTGATAAAGTATGAGGAGGAGTGAGAATAACTTTTAATGTGAGTTTATCCCCTGGAACGAGTCTATAAGGGGCATGCGCCCAAAATAGGCGCACTATTGGATAATGACTTTTAGGCAGATCTAAAACCAATTCAAATTGCGCTTGCTGCCCATTTTGAATGGGCAGGCCCTGTACGGTACCCTTAATCTCTATAGGGTGGCGAATTTGGTCTGTAGGGAGGGTCCATATTAATGTTTTATGCGCTTGGTATGTAGACCAACTTAATCCAAAGCTGATGGATAACATCAAAAGCATACCGCTATTAATAATGAAATTTCGTAAATTTAATAAAATAATAAGGTATAATACTAAGATACCAGTATTCAACAGCAATACCAGTTTAATGCTAGGCAACACAGTGAAGCTGTTCATACAGCAACACCCTATCAATAACCCGATACTTATTGGAAAATAGAAAAAGTTAAACATTACATTATGTCAAAAAAATTATTTAAACGAATGATACCTGATATCAAGACCATTCAAAAAAACAAATTCTTGAAGCTCTTTGGCAGTGTATTACAAAATCCTAATTTATGGTACCTCAGCAGATACTCTGCAGCAACTGCTTTTAGCATCGCTTTATTTTGTACTTTTGTTCCACTTCCTATACATACACTATTAGCCCTTATATTAGCAATTGCTTTAAATGCTAATATTCCAATATGTATGGTCCTGCTTTGGATTAATACCCCTATTACTTATATTCCAATCTTTTATTTTGCCTTTAGGGTGGGATCTCTGATTTTAGGAAGCGCCCCAGTGGGATTTGATTTTGAAATGAGTTATCAATGGATAACCACTGAATTACATGAGATCTGGAAACCTTTTTTATTAGGCTGTTTTGTGTGCGCCATATCTTTTGCAATCTTAAGCAATATAATAGTGCGACTATTATGGCGTTGTTCAGTCTCTCGCAGCTGGAAAAAACGGCAACAACAATTAGTTCAAAAAAATTCGTCATCGCGATAAGCGATGACGAATTCTATATTATGGGACTTTTTTCTTTACATCGCCTGTCATGGATGAATCAGTACCCATGCCACTGGATGCTGCTCCCCCTACCACAGTTGAATCCATTGCTTTTTTAGCAACCTCTGTTGCTTCGACTGCTTTATCGGTTGCCATTTTTGCAACATCATTAGCAACTTTTGCAGCTTCATTGGCTATTCTGGCCGCTTCTGTAGCTTCTGTAGCTTTAGTCACCGCCATAGTTGCATCATTCACTGCGCTGCTCATACTTGCATCTGTACTAAGCATAGTACTACTAGTACTCATAGTAGCAGGATCTGTTGGAACAACCTCATTAGTCACAGGTTCAGGTGCAAGACCTGTGGATCTTAGATCCTCCGCAGCCAATGCATTGACTGAACCTATAAGCATCAAGGCGGTTAACCCTAGTTTCATTTTATTATTCATGATCAAATACTCCCCTTACAATAATTTTAAATTACTCACAACTATAAAAATAGTTTGTCAACTAAGTTATCGGCAAAAAGAGAAAAAACTTAAAAATAATTAATGAAAAACCCCAAGCAGAAAAATTAAACAGTAAAATTAAACAGTAAACCCTTATCTAGTTTAACAATTCGATCCATCCGATTCGCTAATTGCAAATCATGGGTCACTAAAACCAAACTCGTGCCTAATTGTTGCACTAACATCATCATTAAATTGTAAACTTGATCAGCATTATCCTGATCTAAATTACCAGTAGGTTCATCCGCTAAAATACATTTTGGCTCACTCACAAGCGCTCTAGCAATAGCTACACGCTGCCTTTCTCCTCCTGATAATTTATTAGGCTTATGTGCAGCACGATGACTTAACCCTACTTTATCTAAAAAATATTCACTTTTTTCACGTATTGTTTTAATTGGCATTCCACGAATTAATAAAGGCATACCGATATTTTCAAGCGCAGTAAATTCGCCTAATAAATGATGAAATTGAAAAATAAAACCTAAAACATAATTCCGATGATATCCTCGCTCACTGTCTGTCAGCTCGGAAATATCCTTGTTATGCAACAACACTTTTCCTTGTGAAGGTAATTCTAAGCCTCCCAACAAATTAATCAATGTCGTTTTACCAGACCCAGAACGCCCTATAATCGCGACACTTTCCCCCGCTTTAACCTCAAAATCCAAACCATGTAATACAGGTACTACTTCGGCACCATCAATATAACTTTTTTTAAGGTTTTGACAAGAAATAATACTATTGGTCATAACGTAATGCCTCAGCGGGTACGATATTAGATGCTCGCCATGCAGGATGAATTGTAGCTAATAAACTTAACACTAAACTAGAACCGCCAATGAGTAACACATCACTGAGTAATAATTGAGAAGGTAAAAAACTAAGAAAATAAATATCTTCTGATAATAATTGAACATGAAAAAAACTTTGAATAGCATCAACAATCCGGGTTACATTCAGCGCTAAGAGCACCCCTGAGCACACCCCTGCAAAAGTTCCTATAATACCAATTATAGCCCCTTGCCATATAAAAATACCCATAATTTTAGAACGAGAGGCCCCTAACGTTCTTAAAATAGCAATATCGGAGCGTTTATCGGTTACAATCATTACTAAGGTAGAGATTAAATTAAACACTGCAATGGCTAAAATCAGCATGAGGGTGAAAAACATCATGGTTTTTTCCATTTTCACTGCACTAAAATAACTACTATTCATCATTGTCCAATCTACAACAGTATATTTATTTTGCACTGCTTGTCGCAATTCGTTACGGACTGTATTAGAAATAAAGGGATCCGCTAATTTCGCCTGAATGCCTGTAATACTATCCCCTGTTTTAAAAATCTTACTTGCATCTTGTAAATTCAAAAATATTAAGCTGCTATCATATACAAAGCCCACATCAAAAATGCCTACTATTTTTAAACGCTTCATACGCGGATTAGCACCTGCTAAAGACACATTTAATTCAGGTACCACTAAGGTAATATACTCTCCTACCTTAAGATTTAATTGTTCAGCCAAAGGCTTACCCACCAAAGTACCAAATTCTCCAGCGCGTAAATCGGTTATTTTTCCAGCAACCAATGAATCGGCTAAAGGAAAAACCTTATCTATTTGTTCAGGCAATACCCCTCGAACTAAAATCCCTCGCATTTCCCCTTCATGCATAAGCATTCCTTGGCCTTCTATATAAGGGCTGGTTGCTTCTACTTGAGGATGCGTTTCTATTTTTTTAGAAATCTCATGCCAGTTATTTAACTTCTCATCATATAAGGCACTGACTGACAAATGAGGTGTAACACTTAAAATCTTTAAACGAATTTCTTTGCTAAATCCATTCATGACCGATAAAACCGTAATAAGCACCATAATACTAAGTGCAATACCTATCATAGAAATGAGCGAAATAAAGGTAATAAAAGTATCTCGACGTTTTAAGTTCGTATAGCGGACCCCTATAAAAAGGGAAAAAGGCTTAAATAAGTTAAACATAGGAGTTTATTGTATCAGAGGAATACAAAGTCCCCAACATAAAATAATATACTAGTATTTTATGTAGCCTTACAATGTCAAACTAGTTAGAAAACTAGAACTCACCTGTAAAGCAAAGCTCTAAAACAGATCGTATAGATATGCTCAGTATATTCCAATCCTGAAATGAGTCTGAACTAAGCGCTTTTGCATTCAACTAACTTAGTTCGCTCGTTATCATTCATTATGTCATTAAATAGCAGCTTCAGTCCAGCATTCATCTGTCTGGCTGCCTCGGTATCACTCATCATATTTGCTTTTTGATCTAGGTCATCGAAGGTTACTCCCGGTTTTAAATATTG
>CANJXG010000042.1 GCA_947478905.1 Coxiellaceae bacterium | reverse complement strand
TGCCGGCCCAGTATGGATATTTTTAATAATCCTGTTTATAACAGAATAATGTCCATATCTATACTGGGCCGGCACGGTGACCGGCCCCTACGTTAGATCGAATCAAACTGACAAGTCGACACACTTATCTTGCTCTATAAATATGAAAAAATCAGAACTATTTTCTTATTTCAGTGCCATTCGGCTTAAGAGACAATAATACGGGTGGGTAATTCACGGCTAATTTTAAATCGCATATGATTCATAATAACAATAATTAAAATCACTAAGCCTATAATCAAACTAATCCAGAAGAGTGAATAGGTAGGATGCTCAGCAAAAGTCGCTGCTTGATAAAATAATACTGCTGCGCAATAAGCAATTAACGTTGTCCAGACAACCGAGAATAAGGTCCATTTTTTATCAACTTCTTTTAACATTGCAGCCGTAACCGATACACAAGGAAAATACAGTAACACAAACAATAAATAAGCAAAGGCCCCTACTTTTCCATCAAAACGCGCTAACATTTCGCCATATACACGTTCTTTATTAGTCATCTGAGGCAATTCCATATGAGCGTGTAAAGGATTTTTAAATGCGCCACCCAATTCTAGCAAATTATTAGGTATTGAATAGAGCGCGAGCTTTAGCGCACCCATTAAATCAAAATCCATATCTTTATCATGCACATTCAGGGTCTTACTTTCCATATTTTGGGTATAGAGCGAATTCAGGGTACCTATCACTACCTCTTTAGCTAAAACGCCTGCAAATAAGCCAACGGTTGCCGGCCAATTATCTTGTTTTATTCCCATAGGTTCAAATAAAGGCGTAAATATTTTACCCGCACTGGCCAATAACGAATTTTGATGATTATCATTTTCTAATAACAAATCGCCGCTTGTGCTAATACTATTTAAAGTGCCAATAATAATACACACTGGCAAAATAAGAACTGCTGCATTTTTAATAAATCGTGTTAATCTACGCATGGCTTGAGGAGCAATATTTTTGAATCGAGGCACTCTAAAAGTAGGAAGCTCTAATACCATTGAGGTAGGCGCCCCTTTTAATAACGTTTTTTTCAATAACAGTCCCGTTAAAATCGCCATCGTGATCCCAATCAAATAGAGTAAAAATACAATATTTTGCCCCCCCTGAGGGAAAAACGCAGCCACAAATAATGTAAAAATCGCTAATCGAGCACCACAAGACATAAACGGACTCATCACAACAGTTAAAATTCTATCACGTTTTTTTTCTAAAGTGCGTGCGCCCATAATAGCGGGCACATTACAGCCAAATCCAACAATCATAGGAACAAATGATTTACCAGGTAAACCTATTGATTGCATGAGTCTATCCATGACAAAGGCGGCTCTGGACATATATCCGGATTCTTCTAAAAAAGTTAAGGCTAAGAACATAGCACCAATGACCGGTATAAAAGTCACTAAGGTATTAATCCCTTTGCCTAAACCGGAAGCTAAAATAGCAATACACCATGGAGGTGTATGTAATGTAACTAGTAGATGCGCTAACCCTTCAACAAAAATCGCATTTGAACTAATATCAAAAAATTCCTGAAATGCACCCCCAAAATTAATGGCAAATATAAACAAAGCATACATCACCCCTAGAAAAATAGGGATCCCAAATATACGATGTAAAAAGAAATGATCAACCTGCCTCATCCATACCCTCACTCTATCAGGGTGAGTCTGACAAACCATGAGCTTGGAAAGCATGATTTCAATCTGTTCATAGCGAGCTTGGGCTATCAAAATATCTGCGTCATTTTCAGATCCATCTTCTAAATAAGCCACTGCCTGCGCTCTGCTCATCTGATGACCCAAGGCCAATTCACTTATCTTATTTTCTATAGTCGTGGGATATGTTATTTGAAAATGAGAAATAATAGCATTGTTTGCACAGTTAAGTAACTGCTTTTTAAGATCGTTAATGCGTTTTTTATTCGATAAGCTTTGTATCTCCGAGCTCATTGCAAATACCGGGCAGCCTAAGATCTGTGATAATGTATCGCAATCGATGGTTTGTCCTTTTTTATTTAACAAATCAATACGATTGACAATCACAATCATGGGCAAGCCTTTTTCCAATAATTGTAATGTCAGATATAAATTACGTTCTATATTGGCTGCATCAATAATATTTAAAATACAATCGGGCTTTTGGCTTGCCAAATAATCGCAAGTCAATTTTTCATCAATCCCTGATTCTGAAGTATCTGTCAAAATCGAATAAATACCTGGCAAATCAATTAAATCTAGGGCCCCCTGTGGCGCAATAAGCTGCCCTATTTTTTGGGCAACCGTTACCCCAGACCAATTTCCAACCCGTTGATTGGCACCCGTTAAGCAATTAAAGAGACTTGTTTTTCCACAATTGGGATTGCCTATAAGGGCAACTTTAGGCAAGGGTGTATTATCAGCATTAGAGCAATTCACAGTTAAGCACCTGGGATTCTTTAGATCGTAAACTTAAAAAATATCCTCGAACTTGAATTTCAATAGGGCACCCTAAAGGAGCAACACCAATCACCGTAAGCTCTACCCCTGGTGTAAGTCCCATGCTTAAGCATTTTTGCCTATACAATTTAGATCCAGAGTCATACGTACCAAGACGCGCTTTTCTGCCTATAGGAATTTCATTTAATTTCATTACCCTATTATGCCGTTAATGAAGGGAAAGAGTCAACACTAAATGATAATGATTCTCATTTATATTAGATAGGACTTAAATAACTAACTTTTAAGTATTCTTGGAAATTCCCTTTCCTATAACTGCCCTTGATACCTACATGAATAAATTCAAGCAAGTAACTATCTTTTTTTCAAAAAATATAATGATCTGGGGGCAAGCAAGGATCTGAAATCCCACTTGAAAAGTGGGAACTCGGTTCGCTTGCTGATATCAAAATGCAAATATTAGAGGTATCCATGATCAAAATTATTGATTTTTCCTTTAAAGAATAGTCAGTTGATTGAAGTTATTAATGTCGATTTATACTATCAAACTATTAATTTTTTTATTTGCTCCAGGGTGAGTCCCGTACTTTTTGCAATTGTTTCAACTTCAACACCCATTCCCAAAAGATTTTTGGCTATTTCCAATTTCTCAAATTCCTTGCCCTCTTCACGGCCACGTTCCAGCCCTTTTTGCTCCGCATGCAGCATGCAGCACAGCAGAGGCTTCATAGGTTAAATGTTCTTCATCTTTCAGTGGATTAAAGTAATTTGTCATATTTTATATCCGTTCAATCGTTGCTCCTAATTGCAATAATTTCGCTTCTATATGCTCATAGCCTCTATCAATATGATAAATTCTGTCTACAATAGTAATGCCTTTTGCAGCTAATCCTGCTATGACCAAACTAGCAGAAGCACGTAAATCGGTTGCCATAACTTGTGCGCCTTGTAAAAACTCTACCCCGCGCGTAATAGCCTTATTCCCTTCGATTTGAATATTGGCGCCCATTCTTTGTAATTCATGAGCATGCATAAAACGATTTTCAAAAATATTTTCTACAATGACTCCTTCCCCTTGCGCAATCGTATTAAGAGCCAAAAATTGCGCTTGCATATCCGTTGAAAAACCTGGATAAGGCGCAGTAGAAATATTGACTGCTTTAGGTCTTTTACCTTGCATATCTAAAGTAATCCAATCTTTTCCAGTCGTAATATCTGCCCCTGCTTCAATTAATTTATCTAAAACATTGCCAAGCAAATTAGGATCGGTACATTGTGTAGTCACTTTGCCAGAAGTGATGGCAGCCGCTACTAAATAGGTTCCGGTTTCAATTCTATCAGGGAAAGTTTCATACTCTCCTCCACCTAAACGATCAACCCCTGTAATCGTAATTTGATGCGTGCCCGCACCCGTTATTTTAGCGCCTACTTTATTTAAAAATTGAGATAAATCCACTACTTCAGGTTCACGCGCTGCATTTTTTAATACTGTCACGCCTTTTGCCAGTGTGGCGGCCATCATTAAATTTTCAGTGCCCGTTACAGACGCTACTTTAAAATTAATCTCAGCGCCTTTTAATCCATTAGGCGCACTAGCTTCAATATAACCGTCTTTTACGGTAATTTCTGCGCCCATTGCCCTTAAGCCTTCTACATGAAAATCAACAGGCCTTGAACCAATAGCACATCCTCCTGGAAGGGAGACATGCGCTTTTCCAAAACGTGCCACTAAGGGTCCTAATACTAAAATAGACGCGCGCATCGTACGAACCAAGTCATAAGGAGCAACATAATTATCCACGGCAGTGGCATCTATTTCCACCACATTCTGTTGAGATGCATTTATTTTTACCCCCATTTGCTTTAACAACTCAAGCGTCGTCTTTACATCTTTAAGATCGGGAACATTGCTAATGCGTACAGGTTCGCTGGTTAATAACCCTGCCATTAAAATAGGTAATACACTATTTTTTGCACCTGAAATACGGACATCTCCAAATAAAGGAGTTCCGCCGACAATACGATGTTTATCCATTTTTAGTACTCTGTTTTTATGGTTATAAGTTAGTTATAGATGATTATATAGATAATCGTTCATGAAACATTAAGCTTGAGCTTCATATTCTGAAGGCGTATAGGCTTTTATACTTAAAGCGTGAATAGCCCCGTTTTGAATATGAGGATGCACACTACTGTAAACTGCTCTTTGACGCTCTAAAGGAGATTGATTTAAAAAGGCATCACAAATCACGATGGCATTAAAATGTGCACCATCACCGGTAACATAAGCTGTTGATAACAATAAATTCTTTTCAATAAGTGCTTTAATTTGTTCAGGTTGCATAAGCGTTAAAGTTTCAGTGATTTGTTTCTATTTTTCATAGAGTAATGGTAACGCTCAAGGCCTATAAGATCAAGTTATTTATAAAAATTTCATAAATACTCAAGAAATAATTAACAATTTTTAAATAAAATTTTGTTAACTAACAAATTTTGTGCTAAATTTAAGTTACTAGATTAAATACAACTGAAAACTTGAGGAGACTAGAATCATGGGATATTTAACGACTGAGCAAACATTGCCCCTACTACTAAAAATAACTCAGGAGTTTGAGAACGCGGCACGACTAAAGCCGTTAACACCTGAACAGGCTGCTGAACAGTGGGATACGTTGTTTACAACACATCTCTCACCGTTGAATATAAAGTACAATATTACTGATACCCCCAGGGGCTTATCCATACTCGGCACTTATTTAAGTGAACAGGATACTCTTGCTTTTCGGGACCTCCGCACTGATCAAATTACAGCTGCTCGCACGCTATATATCCGAGCACAAAAGGCAGCGGCAGAAGAGGCAGCACCAAGAACCTTAAAAAAGATCCCAATGTATATAAAACAATACATTAAAGAAATCGAAAAAATTCAACAAGAAGAAAAAAAATTGGGAGAATCTTCTGAATATTCACAAGCATTTTGGAAAAATAAAATTAAAGAACTAGAAAAAATCGGTGCATTTTTAGAAAACCCTACTGCAAGCGATGAGGCAGCTACATACACTAAAAAAGTGCTAAAGGATTTAGGCGAACAGCAGTTAAGCGAAGGACAAGATTTTAAAGGGGTAGAGGTTTTATACAAATACCTAAGCCACGAGATAGGCGCGCACGTTGACGAGAACGAAGTTGCAACAATTAAAGGCAAGGTAGAAGGTTTAAAAAATAAAGTTGCAGACTTCTTCTTGTTAAGTCAAACTGGACTTAAAGCTCCCAAAACAGCAGTACGCAACCTAGAAATAAACAATATAGAGCATGATAGGGCTTGGGCATTAGAAGAGGATGAAATACAAGGCGCACCAGCAGCAGAAGCCGAACGCTCGCCAGATGAGGAATTTTTCTTCTCTAAAATAGCAACGAAATCTAAAGATAAATCTAAAGATAAGGTATCCTCTCCAAGCGAAGCGATAGAAACATCAATACGAAACAAGCTTGAAAAAATTCTTGAATTATATACTAAAGAAGTTAAAAATCTACCCACCAAAAAAAATAAACAAGATGTACTAGCCCAGCTAAGCTCCACAAGCTTCACTACCGAGGTAATAAAAGAGTTACTAACATCTTATAATCCGAAGACAAATGAAGCCGATTTATTAAATGAGACTGCTATAAGCAACATACACTTTGAATCTCTTATACTCAATCCAACACAAGAAAAAGCATTAAAGAAAAAAGTTACTAGAAAATTTAAAGAACTCTCAGCTCCACAGAAACATCAAAAAATAATAAAACAAGCCAATCAACATGTTGAAAAACTAAAGAGTGAGCTGAAAAAATTAAACGTGGAAATCACCAACCATCCTAATAACCCACAAAATGCTAAAATTGAAGAGCTTGTTAAGCGCCGAACAGAGTTCGAATGGGACATTAGCTATATGGACGGTTTATCTGAAATGTTGGCAAACGGGGGCCATACGAAACCAAATTTCCTCACTGAGATGCGAAACGAAAAAGCTATATATGTAGAGGCATCTAAGCAAGATAAAAAATATATAGACGTCGTGAATCTTATAGAAGAAATACTTAAAGTAAGTGACCCCTACTACGATGATATTAAAAAACTAGATCAATATATCGAGAATTTAAATAAAGATTTAAAGAGAAATCCGCCAAAAGAAAATGAGGATTTCAGCAAAAACAGTAATCGTCAAGAAAAACTAAAGATTGCTGAACAGGTTAGACAACGCTTACTTACGCTTGTTGAACTTGTGAACAAAGGTGACAAACAATACTACAGAACAGTAGAGGATAAGAGCATCATTGAGTTCATGAACACTGCTCGCGCAAAAAATATGGCACACACTAAAACCTTCATAGGTAAAGGCAAGTTGGATGGCATTATAGGTGATATCCTTAATAAACTCAACCCAGACCCAAAGAGGAAATCGAAACCATAATAATCCATTCTATCTTCATAGCAGAGCAGAGCCATTGCAATAATGGATCTGCCCTGCTCTGCTCTGCTCTGCTTTTTATCTGCATATTCACTCAAAAAATAATTTTTTGACTAACAGATTTTGTGCTACTTTTAAGTTATAGAGCTAAAAAATGATTTCGATCGGAGCATAGGAGTATGTGTCATGCCATCAGAAGTAGAAGTAGAAAAAGAACTAGGTCCAGAGACATTCAAATTGTATCAACAGGTACAACTAGCATTTGAGCTCGCGTTTACAAAAAAAGAAATGCCTATAACAGCCATTCAAAAAATAAGGAACGCACTTAACAGAGAGAAAAAAATACCAATACCTGAATGGGACAAAAACGAGAATCACATACGAAATGAGACGCTATGGGATGAGATATTTGCTAGAGAATGCAACAAGATACCGATAATGGTTGAGGGGCAAAAAAATCTTAAAAACCAAAAGTGGTTCGTACGCTTGAAAAGAGCTCAACTTCTTGAGTTTTCAAACGCAACACCTACACCAGAAGCGCAAGCAAAGCTCAATCAAGAAAGATTGGTAGAAAAAAATGGAAACATCTTAAAAAAGATGCAAATGTATATAGAGCAATACATTCAAGAAATCCAAGCACTTCAAACATCCGGAAACTGTTCTGAGGATGAACAAACATTTTGGAACCGTGTCATTCTATTTCTAAAACGGATAAGTAAAGATTTCGAAATCCCTACACATGAGAATAGTGTATTTATAATGAACAAAGTGGACGAACTACGAAATTTTAACGGGGTAAATTTTATAAATAGCGTAGTTCTTAAAAAAGTGCTGGATGAGCCCTTTAATCATCAAAAGGGAAAGCTATGGACTGAAGATGAAAAAAGTAAGTATAAAAGTATACAGGAAAAGTTAAACAACATCAAAAATAAAGTCTTATCAAAACAGGGAACTTTAACTCCAGGAAAGGCTGAGGCAGCACAAGCAGCGGCAGCGCAAGCAGCGGCAGCGCAAGCGCCAGTAGAAAAAAAGCAAATACTGAGGCCCTCTGAAGAAGAGCCGCAAGCATTCTACAATGTAACACGCCAAAAAGAATCCAAAAGTGTAAGGGAGGAAGAAGACCCTGAAAACTTTACTGTACATATACACATGCCCTCTCCAGTAACTCCTGCAGTAGTAGGCGCAGAAAGTAGTAGTTCTTCAAGTAGTAGTGCTTCAAGTAGTAGTTTTTCTGGCAGTCAGAGAGAAAACAAAGTTGCAATGGAGGAAGAAGACCTTAAAAAACCTATTGCACCTATTGCACATATAGATATGCCCGCTCCAGTAAGCCCAGCGCAAGTAGCGCGCAGGAGGATGCCTCCTAAAAACCCGGCGGTGCTCCGTAAAGCAGCGGATGCGCAAGCAGCACTAACCCCAGAAGAAAAACTAAATCAAAACATCCAACTTCAAAAAGTACCACAAGTTATAACTCAAGATATTAAAGAAATAAAAATAGGAGTATGTGTCATGCCATTCGACAAAACCGCAATAAATATATTACGTGACCATGTGAAAATAGCATTTGAGGGCAAGTTTCCAAAAAAGAAACTTTCTGAAAAAGTAAAAACATTAATTCCGAAAAAGAAAAAAAATGAAAACCTTAAATCGCAACAAGAGAATGAGATACTATGGGATACCATATTTACTCAAGAATGCAACGGCATACCAGTGTTTGCTGATGCTGATCCGACAGAAATTGAACACTTAAAAATCTCATCTAAATTCGTAGATTTGAAAAATCTTCAACTTCGTAAGTTTTCAAACGCAACACCTATATCAGCAGAAACCAAGCCCCTTCACACGCCTTCAGAACACGATCAAAGTCCATCGGAGATGCGGCCTACTTCGGCGATGCGGCCTACTGTAGCATCCTCTAAAGAAGATTCCGGACAATACGATGGAAAACACGATGTAAACACCGAAACAGGTGCAGTAAAGAAAGAAAAACCTGCAAACCCTACTCGATATGTAGATATGGGCCCTCCAATAGTAGAAGTAGATGCAGAAGAAAAAGCAAGAACCTTAAAAAAGATGCAAATGTATATAAAGCAATACATTCAAGAAATCCAAGAAATTCAAAAAGAAGAAAAAAAAACGGGAAAATTTTCTGCAGAGTCACAAAGAATGTGGAGCGATGAGATTCAACATCTAAAAGAGCTAAGTAAAGACTTAGCAAACCCTGACAGCAAGATCAGTAAAAATTGCGTAACTCAGCTGGAGCTAGGAAAAAAAAACTGGGATCTTGTGAAGCTGCTAAACACAGAATATCTTCGGGAAGAGCTAAACAGCTTCTATTACACGCCCCCACAAGAAACATTAACTATCGAGGAACAGGCGGACAAAGACAGAATACAAACTAATTTAAACAATATACAAAATAAAGTTGCAAAACATTTCTTCTTAACGCGACCTGTAGCTCCAGGAGAGCAGGCACCTCCTCATCCTGAACCAGTATTTAAACGTGCAGTTCGTCCTGAGATGCCAGCCCAAACTACAGGATCAAGTGCTGCGTTTTTCCTATCGAGAATAGCCGGCACCCCTAAACGTACACCAATGCCAGAAGAGCACATGGAGAGATCAGTAAAAAAAGATCTTGAAAAAATTTGTGAATTGTACACTAAAGAAATTCAAGATCTAAAGGGAACGGCACCAACAGAGAAAGCTGCAATAAAAAATGCATTAGAAATACTAAAAACATTCGCATTACCTACGACATTCCTAACACACTATAAACCTTTAATCCAAGCCCCTAAGACTGGTGAACATATAAACAACCCCAACGCATTAGATTTTACAGAAGCTGCAAGTGAGTTTGTTATGACACAATTAAAGTTAGACACAATATTATCAGACGAGAACAGACTTGCAGTACGTGAGAAAGTTTCTAGAAAGTTTTTAGAAGCCTCAGCTCCACAGAAATATCAAAAAATAATAAAACAAGCCAATCAACATGTTGAAAAACTATATAGTGAGCTGGAAAAATTAAACATGAAAATCAACAAACATGCTGATAATCTAAAAAATCCTACAGTTAAAGAGCTTGTTAAGCGCCGAGCAGCATTAGAAGACAACTTTCTATTTATGGACGGTTTATCTAAAAGGTTGGCAAGTGGTGGGGAGCACACGAAACCAAATTTCCTCGCTGAGATGCGAAACAAAAAAGCTATATATGTAAATGCATCTAAGCAAGATAAAAAATATATAGACGTGGTGAATCTTATAGAAGAAATACTTAAAGTAAGTGACCCCTACTACGATGATATTAAAAAACTAGATCAATACATCACAAACTTAGAAAAAGACCTAAACAAAAATGAGCAAACAGTACATGACGATTTCAGCAAAAACAGTAATCGTAAAGAAAAACTAAAGATTGCTCAAGAGGTTAGAAAACGCTTACTTACGCTTGTTGAACCTGTGAACAAAGGTGGCAAACAATACTACAGAACAGTAGAGGATAAGAGCATCATTGAGTTCATGAACACTGCTCGCGCAAACAATAAGGTACATACTATAACCTTCATAGGTAAAGGCAAGTTGGATGGCATTATAGGTGATATCCTTAATAAGCTCGAACCAGACCCAAAGAGGCAATCGAAACCATAATAATCTATTCTATCTTCAGAGCAGAGCAGACCCGACCCATTGCAACAATGGATCTGCCCTGCTTTTCTTTTTTATCTGCATATTCACTCAAAAAATAATTTTTGTATCCTGTTAGTAAAACTGCGTGACGCTCAAAATATAAAAGTTAACTAAGCGACATCTAAAAGTCCTCTACCTCTAATATCCTTCGTACAAGTTTTCACTTGTTTTAAAAATAATTTTCGTGTATAACCACGGTCTTATTAAAATCTTCATGATTGAGTCACCTGAAAATAGCAGTGGTGGGCGCTATGGTTTTGAAGATTGTCGCAACGCTCCAATAGATATCGATTAAAACACCTATCAATCAGACCTTTAGACATGTCTCATTTACTTTTTGAATAATTTCGTTCCTCCTTCAATATTCAACTCTCCTTGATTAGTGTGTGATCGCACCAATAGAATTAGTTAGTCATTTAATACAATAATTTTGATAAGTTGGTTACTATAAAGGTGACATTTCAACTTTTAAACTTTGGACAAAAAATAGTTTGTTGAATAACAAATACGAGGTGTAATTACTCTGTAATTTAGAAAGCATAGGTTAAAATAGTTCTTTTTTTGGTGCTGACCGCAACTAAAATAAGGACACTCCAACCTATGCTGACCTCTATT
>CANJXG010000041.1 GCA_947478905.1 Coxiellaceae bacterium | reverse complement strand
CTTTTTACTTCAAGTGCTGCTTTTACTTGCGCTGCAGTTTGCATTTGATTTGATCCGTGGGTACGCACTGCCACGCGACTTAATTGATCAAAAGATAAATTCAAAAATTCTGATGCGGGAAGCTCTGATTGAAAACCTTGAGACTGTGCCACGGGAGACTGGGCAACGGAAGACTGAGCAATGTTAAAGTGCACAACGGGCGAATGTGCAACAGCAGAATGGGCAATCTCAGAGTGAGCAACCCTGGCTTTCGCTGCTGAGAATACGGAAGTGATATTCATGACTTTAAAAAATGGCATTTAATCCGCTCAACTGTGCTAAATGCAATAATTTTTCAGGAACATTGGTAATTTTTAATACAATATTATTTTTCTTCGCTTCACGCATGGTTCCGCTCAATACCGGCAATCCAGCACTATCACTTCTGGTAACCTCGCTTAAATTTAAAGTCATTGGATTGAGATTGACAGGGTTATGCACTACACTGTCTAAATGCTTTTTAATTAAAGCAAGTGCATGCGCGCTAGTATTAAAGGTAAGGACACCTTTCAAGCGTATTTCATGATTTTGAATCAATACTTGAATTGAATCTTTCATGGCATCCATTACTGTTACCTCGTATTATAGTCAATATTGAGTGCTATAGGTTTATCATTATGGGTTTGCATTTTATCAATCACTGAATTAATACCAAATTGCTGTATATCAGATTGAAATTGCGCTTTAAAACCTGCTAGCAAACTGACGCCTTCTACATTAATATCATACAACATCCATTTGCCACCTGAATTTCTTAATCGATAAGAAACGTGAATAGGATTTCGTCCTGCTTGTTCAATTAAAGTAGCCACTAATACTCTGCTTTTTTTAGCTTCTTCCTCTTTTACTGGCAAGTATTCTATCACTTGATCATTATATGCGGTTAAATTAGAGGCATAGGTTCTAATTAATAAATTTTTAAATTCTTTAGAGAACTGCGCTTGTTGTGTAGGAGTGGCTTTGAGCCAGGCATTGCGACCTACAACCCATCGTGACATATCATACACATCCACATGAGGAATCAAGATTTTTTCTATAATCAGTACTAAACGCTGGGGATTATTCTTTATTGATTGGTTTTCACGCTTTAAAGCACTCAACATCTGATCGGTGACTGCTTTTAATTCTACTTCAGGGCGTTCTAATGCAAACACAGAAGAAACAAAGAAAAAAGCCATTATTAATAATGCTACATATTTTAAAAAAAATCTCATCTTATCACTCCATTTTACTTGCTTTACTTGAAACCAAACTCGAAATTAAATTTTCTAAAATAATGGCTGAATGGGTATTTTCTAAAGGAATATGCCCACCATTTTTTAACATTTCTGGACTAAATCCAGGCTCTAGGGCAATATAATTGTCTCCTAAAAGACCGGAGGTAAGAATATTCGCTTTTACATCACTAGGAATATCATCCATTTTTTTATTAAAAGCAATGGTGGCCCTTGCCGTAAATAAAATACCATCGGATGTTTTTTCTTCATGTAATTTTATATTAGTGACACGCCCTACTGGAACCCCATTGAGCGTGACTTTGGCTCGCACTTTAAGTCCGCCAATATTTTCAAAATCTGCTGTTATTTTATACCCCGTTTCTCCATGATACACATCGGTTAAGCCACTAACCTGTATTGCTAACACCATAAGGGCTAACGCACCTAACAATACAAAAAAACCAACCATGATTTCAACCATTCTAGTTGTCATTATTTAAAGTCTCCAAACATAACCGCTGTGAGAAAAAAGTCTAAAAATAAAATAGCCAATGAAGAATACACCACGGTTCGAGTCGTTGCACGGCCTATACCCTCTGCAGTAGGCATGCACTCATAACCTTGATACACAGCAATCCAAGTAATCACCGTTCCAAAAATAATACTTTTGATAATCCCATTGACAATATCATCATAAAAATCAACTGAACTGTGCATGTTTGCCCAAAAAGCACCCCCATCTACACCCAGCCATTTCACACCGACCATATATCCGCCGTAAATGGCAACCACACTAAATATCAATGCCAAAATAGGCATAGATATTTGTCCGGCCCAAAATCGAGGCGCCACAATGCGTCTAATCGGATCCACCCCTAACATTTCCATACTCGATAACTGATCAGTGGCTTTCATTAAACCAATTTCTGCTGTTATAGCAGAGCCGGCACGTCCTGCAAATAATAAAGCACACACAACAGGACCAAGTTCTCTTACTAAAGTGAGAGCAATCAACTGCCCTAATGCTTGTTCAGCACCAAATTTTCTGAGTATCGTATATCCTTGTAGCCCTAGCACCATACCAATAAATAAACCGGAAACCACAATAATAAGCAGAGATAAGCACCCTACTGAAAATAATTGTTTAATTAATAATTGCGTGCCCATCATAAACTTAGGGCGACCTATTAAGACATGAAAGAAAAAAATACTAAAGCGACCTGCCATTTGATAAAAATTAAGCGTGCTTTCTCCAATTCTTCTGAGATACTCAACACCATTTTTCAAAATCTTACACTCCGTGTATTATCCAGTTAAATCTTCCCTATAATTTGGAGCAGGATAATGGAAGGGTACCGGACCATCGGCTTCTCCTTTCATAAATTGTGCCACCCAATCTGAGTGATGAGCACATAATTCTTGGGGTGTACCCTCTCCAATCACTCTTCCATCAGCGATAACATAAGCATAATCTGCAATAGTCATTGTTTCTTGTACATCATGAGAAACAATAATGGAGGTCATTCCAGCCGATTGATTAAGTAGTTTAATTAATCTTACTAAAACCCCCATAGAAATAGGATCTTGTCCTGCAAAAGGCTCATCGTACATAATAATACTTGGATCCAGTACAATCGTCCTTGCTAAAGCCGCTCGTCTTTGCATACCTCCTGATAATTCATGAGGCATTAAATCTCGAGCCCCTCTTAACCCTACTGCTTCTAATTTCATTAAAACCAGATCCCTTATCATAGATTCTGGTAATGTTGTATGCTCTCTTAATGGAAAAGCTACATTTTCAAATACAGAGACATCTGTAAATAGTGCACTGCTTTGAAATAACAACCCCATGCTGCGACGCAACTGATAGAGCGCTTCATTTTTTAAAGTCGCCACTTCTTTATTATGAACCATAATTTGCCCACTGTCTGGTTTAAGCTGGCCACCTATCAATCTTAATAAGGTCGTTTTACCACTCCCACTAGGCCCTAAAATAGCGACAATTTTGCCAGAATGAACCTTAATATTCACATTATCAAAAATAATGCGTTTATTTCGAGTAAAGCGTACCTGTTTAATGTGCACTAAAGGATTTAATTGAGAGTTGATTTGAGCAGCCACTTTATTTATTTCCTTTTTAAATACATTATAATCTCCATTCCTGTTTTTATCGGCCTCATTTGACTAAACTAAAGATAATTAACGTTAAAAAATAAATTCGAAACCAGACGTGAATTAGCGTAAAATTGGACAGCATATTCTATCTAATTTTAAAAAAGAGAAAGCTATGGAACTAACTAATGATACCTTTGTGAATGTTGCTAAAAAAGTCATTGAAATTGAAAGCAAAGCTATCCATAATCTTTTAACACGTATTGATCATCATTTTGGGACAGCATGCGAAATCATGCTCAACTGTACCCATCGCATTATTGTAATGGGTATGGGAAAATCCGGTCATATTGGTCGAAAAATTGCCGCCACCCTTGCTAGTACCGGAACTGCTGCCTTTTTTGTCCATCCTGCTGAAGCGGGTCATGGAGACATGGGGATGATTACCTCAAAAGATGTACTACTAGCGCTTTCTAATTCTGGTGAAACTCAAGAAATCTTGATGCTGTTACCTATGATAAAACGTGCAGGCATTCCTTTAATTAGTATCACCGGCAATCCGCGCTCCACTTTAGCCCAATACGCCGTGATTAATTTAGATGTGAGTGTAGAACAAGAAGCGTGTCCTTTAGGATTAGCACCCACTTCAAGTACCACGGCCACCCTTGCAATGGGCGACGCTCTAGCCATTGCTTTATTACAGGCTCGAGGCTTTAGTCACGCAGATTTTGCTTTTTCACATCCAGGCGGCAGCTTAGGCAAACGTTTATTATTAACGGTTGAAAAATTAATGCATACAGGCAAAGATGTGCCTCATGTTAGACAAAACGCAACTTTAGAAAGCACTTTACTAGAAATGACACGCACCCGTTTAGGTGCCACAGCCATTGTCAATGAGCATAATAAAATCCTTGGTATTTTTACAGATGGTGACTTAAGACGTGCCTTTAGTAATAAACTTGCCTTATCTACTGCTATAATAGATATTATGACTAAAAACCCCACAACGGTTGAACCAACCCTGCTTGCTGCAGAAGCATTACGTATTATGGAAAATAAAAAAATAAATTCTTTACTCGTAAAAAATGTCGATGGTCACCTTATCGGTGCTTTAAACATGCATGATTTATTACATGCTGGGATTTTATGATCCGCTCAACTATAGCCTTATTTTTATTATTATTTTGTTTTATAGGATATAACCAATTTATAAAAGTACCTCAATGGTCTCACCCTAAAGTATCTGCTCCTTTAATAGAAGAGCTCATGTTAGATGCAAAAGCTATTCAGTTTAATCTTCAAGGTCATGTTGCCCAACAATTAGAAATAAAAAAGATATTTCATACTAAAGGCGAGAGTGCCACCCATTTTGTACACCCTCGGGTAACTATAAACCAGCCTGACGGATCCAGTTGGCACATTAGTGCTAATACTGGTAAAAGTATACACACGAAAAATGGCCATAAATTTACAGAGCTGGAATTTTCAGATCACGTTGAAATGAATCAATTGAATACTGCAAATAAAAAGTTCGCCACCTGGAAATTATTCACTGACTCTCTGAGTATTTACCCTAAAACCAAGACCATGTATACCCGTGCACCCGTTAGGATTGACAATCAAAATCTTACTATTTCTGCACAAGGTTTATCTGGAAATTTAAATACGCAAAAAATTATGTTGCTCAAAAATGTTAAAACTCAGTATAAAAACACTTAAAGTAATACCGCAGGCTTGCTTAATTTTAGCAACATGGCATCCTGCATTTTGTTATTCTGCTATTGGCACTAACAATGCACCCATTACTATTCAAGCTGATAAACTAGAATATCATCATCAAACCGGGGTAGCCGTTCACACAGGGCATGTGATTGTCACACAAGCAAAACAATCATTAAAAGCACATAGTCTCTCTATTTATCGAAATCAACATAATAAAACCATTGAGAAAATGGTTGCCAAGGGCACCGCTCAACAACTGGCTACTTTTCAAGGACAATTAAATGAAACAACCCCCCCTATTTCAGGACATGCACAAACCATTTCTTATTTTCCACAAACCCAAAAACTTATTTTAGAAGGCAATGCCCTTTTAACAAAAGAACGGGATACTTTTAGTAGCCCTACTATTCACTTTGATTTGGCTTCTTCTATCGCCACAGCCACCAAAGATGAAAAAACCAGACCTACTGTCGTGATTTATAAAAACAATGAAAAAAAATAATTATTTACAAGCGCGCCATCTTTGTAAAACCTATAAAACGAGACCTGTAGTCAAAGATATTTCTTTACAAGTCAACGCAGGTGAAGTAGTAGGTTTATTAGGCCCTAATGGGGCTGGTAAAACAACTTGTTTTTATATGATAGTAGGCCTGGTTCCAGCAGATGGCGGAACCATAGAGCTCAACGGCCAAAATATTACCAATTTACCAATAGATGCCAGAGCGCGTTTAGGATTAGGATATCTCCCTCAAGAAGCCTCTATTTTTCGAAAACTCAGCGTTGAAGATAATATTATGTCTATTTTAGAGTTACAGTATGATTTAACTAAAAAACAACGCACTCAAAAACTTGATGCCCTTATTAATGAATTTCATTTAAATGCCATCACAAAATCCATGGGTATTAGTTTATCAGGAGGCGAGCGTCGTCGAGTTGAATTTGCCCGCGCCTTAGCGTGTAATCCAAAATTTATTTTACTCGATGAGCCCTTTGCCGGGGTTGATCCCATTTCCGTTATCGATCTCAAAAAAGAAATTGCCCGTCTTGCTAGTAAGGGTATTGGAATTTTAATTACCGATCATAATGTCCGAGAAACACTCGACCTCTGTCAAACGGCAATGATTGTCAATGAAGGCTTTGTGATTGCCTCAGGGGATATCCATAGTATTTTAAATAACCAACAAGTACGTGAAGTTTATTTAGGAGCGAATTTTCAAATTTAGCAGCATTTCATCCTAGGGGCGGGCCGGCACGGTGCCGGCCCAGTATGTATATTTTCCATACCGGGCCGGCACGGTGACCGGCCCCTACACCAAATCAAAAAATCGCGCTATCGTCATTCATTATCATATTCCCATACCGGGCCGGCATGGTGATCGGCCCCTACACCAAATCAAAAAATCGCGCTATCGTCATTCATTATCATATTCCCATACCGGGCCGGCACGGTGACCGGCCCCTACACCAAATCAAAAAATCGCGCTATCGTGATCAATTATGATATTTCTTAGATTATCTTTTGCTAATAAAAACGTATTTTAAAATTTAGCACGATTTCATCGTAGGGGCCGGTCACCGTGCCGGCCCAGTATAGATATTTTTCATATTTTCTGGATTATCTTTATCTAATTCCCATTGTGCAGGATTATTTAAAATATAATTACGAATAGTTTCTAAACTATTTTCATCACGAATAATATGCTCATGATAGCTTCTTTGCCATAAATGCCGATGAAATTCTAACCAATTTTGATTATTCACCCCATGACGATAACAAGTCATAGTATACGATTGAACATTACGCATCAGTTCAAGTAATGACAAAAAAGAAACTGAATTACACATTAGCTGCTCATCTGCTCTATTAGAAAATTCAAGAATTGCATGAAGGTGATTAGGCATTACAATTAAAGTGTCAACACTCCAACCAATATATCGTTGAGAAATCTCATACCAAACACGCTCAACCATTTTTCCAGCGCAATTTAAGATCATTTCACCATTTAAAATAGATCCCAATAAGCATTCTCTATTATACGTGCACAACGTGACAAAATAATAACGAGGCATTGTGTAATCATACCCGGATATTCTTAGTTTTTTTCGAGGTTGTTTTTCAGCAGACTTAAAATTCATTGAAAATATGATAATGAAAAAATACAAATAATTCAAGATCTCACTATAAATGATCTGGACCTAGGGGCCGGCACGCTGATTGGCCCCGATTCGATTGTGCCAAACAATAAGCCAAGAAACTTATTTCATATATGAAGAAGCATATTTTCAAATTTAAGAATATAATATAGTTTAGGCATACTATATTCTTATAGTGCAACAACTAAAAAGGAGCTTATACATTATGAATCTTAATATCACCGGAATAGACGTTGAAATCACCGAACCTTTACGAGAATACGTAAGCTCTAAAATACACAAGTTAACACATTATTTTAGCAACATAACTAACTCCCATGTTACCCTGAGTGTAGATAAGCTAAGGCATATAGCAAAAGCAGATCTCCATCTTGCTCTAAAACAAATTCATGCTACTTCAGAAGCACCAGATATGTACGAAGCAATTGATTTTTTAATGGATAAGTTAAAAAAACAAGTCATAAAGCATAAAGAAGAATTAGAGGGCAACTAAAAATTCTTAAGAAAAAAATACAAATCATCAACCAATTAGGACTGCATGCCAGAGCCGCAGCAAAATTGGTTGAACTTGCCTCACACTATAAAAGTGATATTAAAATTAATTATAATGGCAAACTTGCCAATGCCAAAGATATTCTAGAGATCATGCTCTTAGGCCTGGCCCAAGGCAGTTGGATAGAATTACTCATTCAGGGGAATGACACCCAAAATAATATTAATGCACTCTCTCATATTGAAGCTTTAATTAATAATTATTTTGGTGAAGGGGGATAATTTTAAAAGTGCTCAAAATCTTGGGCACTAATAGGCTTACTAAAGTAATAACCCTGAATTATATCGCAATTCAATTTCTTTAAAATATCAATCTGACCCTGCGTTTCAACGCCCTCTGCCAATACTTTTAAGCCTAAATTATGCCCTAATTCAATAATGCTTTTGACCATTGCTAAGCTAGGTTCATGATCTTCAATATCATCAATAAAAGCTTTATCAATTTTTAATTTATGAATGGGAAGTTTTTTTAAATAACTCAAAGAAGAGTATCCTGTGCCAAAATCATCCATGGACAAACTAAAGCCACTTTGTGCTAATTGATGCATTTTTTGTATAATCTCTTCCATATTATGCGCTAAAATACTCTCTGTCATTTCAAATTCTATATTTTCACTTGATAAATTTGCGTTTAATAATTCAGCATGAATATCTGATAATAAAGACTCATGCCTAAATTGCACTGCTGACAAATTAATAGCAATTTTACAATGCATCCATCTATCAGGATCTCGTTTTTTCCAGGCTGCTAAATCAGAAAACACCCGCTCTATAATCCATTGACCCAATGGAATAATCAAACCAGAAGATTCTGCTAATGGCACAAAAGACAAAGGAGACACTAATCCCAATTCAGGATGGTGCCAACGAATTAACGCTTCTGCCCCTATCCGCGCTCCGTTGGAAAGTAACACTTGAGGTTGATATACCACCTCAAATTGTTTTTTCTCTACCGCTTTATATAAATCAATTAATAACCCTTTTTTAGCTTCTAAAAGAGATTGCATTTGTACAGTATGCCCAGCAAATCGACTAGGTTCAGTTAATGCTTTTTGTTGTGCTACTTTGGCATGTTTTAATAAAGTTTGGGCACTGCTGCCATCTTCTGGAAAATATGCTACTCCTATTACCACCCTAGAAATAACCTCTACTCCCTTAATCTGTATGGGCTTATCAAAATAGTGAATGATTTTTTGACAAAGTTGCACTGCTTGGGCAGGCTCTGCATAAATCGATTCCATAATGGCAAATTCTTTTTCTCCTAATCTGGATAAGACGGCATCATCTGATAAAAAACGTTTGAGTTGTAACTGGGTAAAATTTAATATTTTTTCACAAAAAGCAGCATCATGATGCGTCTTGATATTTACATAATCTATCAGCTTGATTACCAGAACAAACACTTTAGAACCTTTTTTCTGATAAATAAGCTCTAGTTTTAAATAATCTTCAAATAAATTACGATTTGGTAAATTAGTGATGCTATCATATAATTCATTTTTTACTAATGTCTCTTCTGTTTTTTTTTGGTGTGTTATATCCTGTATATAAAGTCCGACTGTTTTTAAAGCACGATCGGGAACTACCGTAATTTTATATATAATTCCTCCTATCTTCAATACGATATTTTCTGCTTTTTTTTGAATAAAAACACGCTGCACAGGCTCTAGAATAGACATTGGTAAATGTTCTTCTTTTTTCAAATTCCAAGCTGATAAAACATCTTCACTGGCTCTATTTGCAAAAACAATTTTTCCATTTGGATCAGAACATAAAATGGGGGTTGGATTATTTAAAGGCAAGTAAGACCAATACGCTAAAGAAGAAGATTTAGTTAACTCTGAAACTTGTTTTTTAAGATCCCGAAATTTTAAAAAAATAAAGCCCCCGCCTACACATACTAAAATGCATAGGAGCACTAACCATAATAAAATATTTATATCCATATCTCTTTTATAGTAAACTATACAGCTAAACTCTATCAATCTCTATAAAAAACTCAAAAATTAGGAAAACCCCACTATGATGTATCCTGTAGCGCCCTCTTTCGTTCAAGAACTTTCAAATCAATTTATTAGCTGGGCGCCCAAAATTGGCGTAGGCGTAGTTATTATGCTGGCATTTGCATTTTTAGGATTTACAGCTAAATTTTTCATGAGTAAAATCGCGCAAACTAATGATCTTCAAAAAAATCAAGTCCTCCTTTTATTAGGCAGCTCTTGTAATGTCGCTATTTTATTAATTGGATGTATTACCGCCTTGGGTTCTATTGGCATTAATGTAAGCGCTCTAGTAGCGAGTCTAGGGCTCTCTGGGTTTGCATTAAGCTTTGCACTGAAAGATGCTTTGGCTAATTTATTATCAGGGATAATGCTATTTATGTATAAACCTTTTAAAATTGGAGATACTATCAATATTTGTCAATTAGAAGGCATTGTATCAAAATTAAGTCTACGCTATATTCATCTAAAGGCAGAAAATAAAGAAATATTAATTCCTAATTCTTCCTTATTAATTAATAATATTATTATAATCAATCCAAAATAATGCAACGCAAAAAAAACAAATCGTCTTTTTATATACACTTCAGTATAGCTATGTTGATAAACTTGATGTTTATACACAGTGCCATAGCCTATACTTTTGATCAACAATTTAAAACTTTAGTCGAGCATACCCTCCCTAACGTTGCGGTGGGGTTAGTAATACAAGATGCAAAAACAGGTAAAATGCTCTATAGCAGTCGGGCTTATGAAGGATTTACACCAGCTAGTACTATGAAATTATTTACCGCAGCGGCAGCACTTGAATATCTTAAACCTGATTATGCTTTCGAAACCCGTTTAGATTATGACAAAACACAAGTGCATAATAAATGTTTAAAAAAAGATTTAATTCTCACTTTTACAGGCGATCCGACTTTTACAAGTCATGATTTAAACAAAATGTTTGAACGTCTAAAAAACAGCGGGATTCATAAGCTCTGTCGTATTGTGGTAGATCATAGCCGTTTTGAAACGCCGCATTACGCTCCGGGGTGGACTATTGATGATGTGCAATGGTCTTATGGGGCTCCCATTTCAGCGATTATCATTGATGGGAATAAATCCAGAAAAGCGGCTGTTAAAGATCCGCAACAATTAGCCAGTAATCGTATAAAAGAAGCCTTATCTGCTGCAAAAATTAATCTTCAAGGCGGTATTTCGTTTTCAAAACGAAATATACATTTTAATCATGAACATAATAAATCTATCATACATTATTCGGACGATCTTGATACCATCGTTAAACATACGCTTGTACATTCTAATAACCTGGCTGCAGAAGCCCTGCTTAAAACATTGGGCTATTATTATTATAATAAAGGCAATTTTCAAGACGGGGTATTAGCAACGCAGGCTATTTTAGCCCCTATTACGGGAATTGATTTTACTAAAATGCGGGTACATGATGGCTCTGGAATATCGCACTACAATTGTTTGTGCCCTGATCATCTTTCTCGTTTACTCTTTAGTATGTACCATCATACTGAACTCAATACCTTATTTATGGACTCTCTTCCTATATCTGGAAAAACCGGCACCCTTAAAAAACGCTTACAAGCACAAGATCACCAAGGATTTTTGTTAGCTAAAACAGGAACGTTAAATGGAAAATCGGCTCTAGCGGGATATTTAAAATATCATCCTAAAAAGTTTTCTACTAAAACATTAATCATGGTAATTATGATTAATCAATCGATTGCGCCTGCGGCAGATATTAAAAAATTAGAAGATAATATAGTCAATCTCATTTTACATCATCCAGAATTTGCACTTAATACTTGAATGCAAGACCTATAAAAGAGCTGGCTTTGAGCTAAACCACAACAAAAAGTTTCCATGCCTTGCGCAGAGCTTACATGAAAGACTACTTGCATCCAAATAGGACAGCCTGCTTTACCTGGAAGGCCCTTAAAATGCATTGTTTTTTCTCGAACTAATATTTTAGTTACTATGCTCTGTTTTTCATACCCCACCCCAAACCGAATGGCACTGAAATAAGAAAATAGTTGTGATTTTTTCATATTTATAGAGCAAGATAAGTGTGTCGACTTGTCAGTTTGATTCGATCTAACGTAGATACCGTCTTGGCTGTCAACATTTTTTTTAAAATTTTCCAAAAAAAATGTGCAGCCCCTCTTTTTAAAAAGTATGTATGGGT
>CANJXG010000040.1 GCA_947478905.1 Coxiellaceae bacterium | reverse complement strand
TTGATAACAGAATAATTTCCATATCTATACTGGGCCGGCACGGTGACCGGCCCCTACGTTAGATCGAATCAAACTGACAAGTCGACACACTTATCTTGCTCTATAAATATGAAAAAATCAGAACTATTTTCTTATTTCAGTGCCATTCTGTTAAATACCAGTCTTGAAACCTATGCTGATCCTGAATTATCAGCAGCGGCGTATGCACAATTGAGAAATTATTTTTTAAATACGCCTAAAGCCAGTATTTTTGAATCATGGTTTTATTGGATAATCGATAAGCTACATCCAGAATATATTCATTCTAGACAAGCAGCTCGGATCGGAGATTTATATAATATAGCAGGAGGACGCGCTGCTTATGAAACGCTTATTAGCAGTTTAGTGGCTCATACTGCACCAGTCCATCGTAAAGCACTCATCTCTCAATTGGTAGAGCTATCCGCCCCGCAGGGGCGCGATATATTGCGTCAGAAGTTATGTGTGGATTATGAGAAAGATGCACATGTGATAAATACGCCTTTAAAAGTAGTCGCACAAGAGGCTGAGTTAATGTATGCGAATAAGGAAAAATCAAATCTACCTTATGGAGAGTCTAAAAGAGGGTTGGCTTGGAAGGCAACAGTGTCCAATTTAGCAACCACTCCTGGAAAGTAGAAATCTAACCCTATTGTGATGCCCGTTGTTATTTATAAAACATAACTCTATGATAGGGGGTTCAGGTTATTTTAGTGCTAGATCTTATATTGTAATCGGTGTACTCTTGGCTTAAGTAAATCAGAGATTAACTAAGTTAGTGGGGCATCAAAACATGAGTTTGAAACAAAAATTTAAAAAAATCGTTTTAATCGATGGTTCTTCTTATCTATATCGGGCTTATCATGCCCTTCCTCCTTTAACCAATTCTAAAGGCCAACCAACAGGTGCTATCTATGGCGTGGTGAATATGCTCAATAAGCTCATCAAAGAAGAAGAGCCGGATTATATTGGGGTCATATTTGATACGCAGGGAAAAACATTTAGGCATGATTTATACCCAGATTATAAAGCCCACCGGCCTCCCATGGAGAATGAGTTACGAAGTCAAATTCAGCCTTTGCAGGATGTGATTAAAGCGATGGGATTACCTTTGATTGCGGTTGTAGGTGTTGAGGCAGATGATGTAATTGGAACGTTAGTGGCAAGGGCCAAAGATCAAGGATTGCATACTTTGATTTCAACTGGAGATAAAGATTTTGCCCAATTAGTGAATCATGAAGTGCATTTAGTCAATACAATGACAGGGGTGAGATTGGATGAAGCCGGCGTGTGTGAAAAATTTGGAGTGCCTCCTCATCGTATTACCGATTATTTGGCTTTAGTGGGAGATTCGGTCGATAATGTACCAGGGGTTCCAAAAGTAGGGCCTAAAACAGCAGTGAAATGGTTAACAGAATATGGTTCTTTAGAGAATATTATAAAGCAAGCCGATAGTTTTAAAGGCAAAATAGGGGAAAACTTAAGAGCAAGCTTAGCCTATTTACCTTTAGCACATCAGTTAGTCAGTATTCAACACGATATTCCTTTAGAGATAGAATTAGAAGGCTTAAAAGCAACTTCGCCAGATAATCAGCGTTTGCATGATTTGTTTTTAGAATTAGAATTTAAAAATTGGTTAAAAAATATTAAATTAAGTAATATTACATTAGAGCGTGAAAATAAAACACAACACTATGCATCGATATTAATACATACTGATTTAGATAATTTATTAATTATTTTGAATAATGCTTCTATGATAAGTTTTGCAATTGAAACGATGGTTTTAAATAGATGGGATACAAAAATTATTGGCCTGTCTTTTGCAGTCAAACCCGGACAGGCTTACTATATTCCGTTAGGCCATGATTATGAAGGAGCACCGACTCAATTAAATGCCACGTGGGTGTTAGCAACATTAAAATCTATTTTTGAAAATCCAAAAATAAAAAAAATAGCACATGATATTAAATATCATTTGGGCGTATTGTGGCATTATGATATTCATCCAGCAGGCTTAATGTATGATACTATGCTTGAATCTTATGTATATAATGCAACCGCAGCGCGTCATACTCTAGATAACTTAGCCAGTTTATATTTAGAACAAACCCCTATTACTTTTGAAGAAGTTATTGGAAAAGGGGTAAAAAAAATAGGGTTTAACCAGGTTGATATTGCGAGTGCCACCGCCTATGTAGCACAAAATGCAGATATCGTTTTAAGATTACATCAAATTTTATGGCCTCAATTAGAAGCTATCCCAACTTTATTGAATGTTTATGAAGCTATAGAAGTGCCTTTGATTTGGATTTTAGCGACTATGGAACGTACAGGGGTTAAAATTGATGCTCAGCAGTTAAATGCACAAAGTCAGAGTCTACAAAAAAGAGTATCAGAGTTAGAATCCCAGGTGTATGTTTTAGCTGGTGAAATTTTTAATTTAGGATCGCCCAAGCAATTACAAGAAATTTTATATACAAAATTACAAATTCCCATTGTCTCTAAAACGCCTACGGGCCAGCCTTCGACTTCAGAAGAAGTATTGCAAATGCTCAGCGTAACTTATGAGTTGCCAGCTTTAATTTTGGAGTACCGATCGCTGAGTAAACTCAAAGCCACTTATACAGATAAGTTGCCTTTATTAATTCATGAGGATACAGGCCGTATTCATACTTCTTATCATCAAGCGGTCACGGCTACCGGGCGATTATCTTCTACTGATCCAAACTTACAAAATATTCCTATTCGTACCCTTGAAGGGCGAAAAATTAGAAAAGCATTTATTCCAGAAAGTAATTTTGTTATTATGGCTGCCGACTATTCTCAAGTAGAATTAAGAATTATGGCCCATTTATCGCAAGATGCCAGTTTAATTGATGCGTTTAAATTAGGACAAGATATTCACCAAGTTACTGCGAGTGAAATATTACAAATTCCACTTGAAGAAGTTACATTTGAACAACGACGATCCGCTAAAGCCATTAATTTTGGTTTAATATATGGCATGTCAGCATTTGGGTTAGCACGGGAGTTAGGAACCGATCGTAAACAAGCAGAACAATATATACAAATGTATTTTCAAAGATACCCTGGAGTACAAGCCTATATGGACAATACAAAAATTTTAGCTGCTCAGCAAGGCTTTGTGGAAACATTTTTTGGTAGAAGATTGTATTTTCCAGATATTTTTGCTAAAAATATTGGAAAAAAACGTGCAGCAGAACGCACTGCTATTAACGCGCCTTTACAAGGAACTGCTGCAGATATTATTAAATTAGCAATGATTCAATTGCAGGGTTGGATTGACAAAGAAAAAGTAAATCATAAAATTAAAATGATTATGCAAGTACATGATGAATTAGTGTTTGAAGTAGTGACTGATTTTATTGAAGAGGCTAAAGAAGCAATCAAGCATGCAATGGAAAATACAGTCATTTTATGTACTCCATTATTGGTTTCGATTGGGGTGGGTGAAAGTTGGGATACGGCACATTAAATATACAATAATAGAATTTGTAAAGATTAATGCTTGCGCTAAATTTTTTTCTAAAATTAAATAAGGAATACCATTATGCCATTTAAAAATACATTAGCAGTTTTTACTGCTCTGATAGAACCCTATCCGATAAATGAAATCTCATTTTCTCAAGATGAAGCTTTAAGAGACGCACTTGCTAAAATATTACCACTGATATTACCAGAAGAATTGCGCCTAACGGTATCAAAAAAACGCATAGAGAGAATAGCAGCTTCTTTATTAGTAGAATTACCTGTAAGACAGGTCTGTATCTTACGAGTTGGATTTGCACAAAGAACGCTGTTAAACGTCGCATCTACCATGGTTCAAGAATATGTACAACTGATTACCAAAGTAATGAGTGGTAAACTAGCACTATCACCAGAGGCAAGTGCACTTATTACAACACAGGGATTATTTAAAGCTTTAGAGCATATGCAAATGGAACACAGACGTATTATCGAGTCGCTAAAATGCATGTCTGTGCCTTCCCCAGAGGGGAGCGCTTCGATAAATAAGAGTCTTCAGAGTCGCCAAATATTTAATATGTGGAATCAGACTCCGGTTGCGGGTGCAGTGCGAGCAGAAGAAGTGTGTGCTCCCGAGACTATGCGCAGGATAACCGCAGCGATATTAATGATGGGACGCAAACCTAAAAATAAGCTTTCAAATATGCCCGTTGCTATATCCCAGCTAAAAGAAGCATGGTATAGAGGCAACCTCAAAAAAGAGTCTATTGCAAGTAGTGCAATGCGTGGATTTAATTTAGTGTTTGGTAGTATTATTGAAGTGCCCGTATTAATAGTCAAAAGTGTATTGGTAGATACTGGAGCACTACTCGCAGGCATGGTAGGAAATTGTATTCCTGCTACAAAAAGCGAAAGTGAAGTCCCAGTGGTAGCCGATGTTCCAGATACTATTGAGCCTCAAGCTAAGAGTGCTGATAGGACTCCTTTTGAAGAGAAAGACGATTCGGACTATGTTGCCCCTAGTGTAGAAACACGGAACAGATATTCGAAATAATTTTTTTAGAATTCAAAGAGGCTGTATAATACAGCCTCTTTATTTTAATATAATATATTATGATAATTTACTTACTGCATTATTTAATTCTATAACGGCCTCAATAGAGGTTTGAAGGTTTGCTTTTTCTGCTTCACTTAATGGAACTTCAATGATCTCTTCAACACCTTGTGCACCAATTTTTGCAGGCACGCCGATAAAAAGAGGGTGAGTGACACCATATTGACCTTTGGTGAGCTTGGCAGCCACAGATAAAATCTGTTTTTTATCTTGTAAGTAAGACTCTGCCATCAGTACAGCTGCACTGGCTGGGGCATAAAATGCGGAGCCTTTTTTGAGTAGACCAACAATTTCACCACCGCCTTTACGGGTTCTATCAATGATGTGATCTAAGCGTTCTTGGGTGAGCTTACCCATTTTAACGAAGGTGTTTAAATTAACGCCTGCGATATTACTCATGTTGGTCAGAGGTACCATGGTATCTCCATGTCCCCCTAATACATAAGCTTGGACTTGTGCAACAGAGACCGCACATTCTTCCGCTAAAAAGCTTCTAAAGCGAGCAGAATCTAAAACACCGGCCATGCCTACGATCATGTGATCAGGCACCCCTGATGCATCTTGGAGTACTTTAACCATGACATCTAAGGGATTGGTGACACAAATTACAAAAGCATTAGGACAATACTGTTTGATACCTTGTCCTACAGATTGCATTACTGTTGCATTCGTGGCTAATAAATCATCGCGGCTCATACCAGGCTTACGAGCAATACCTGCGGTGACAATAATAACATCTGCATCTGCACAGTCTTTGTAATCATTGGTACCCATAATATGAGTATCAAATCCTTCAATAGGGCCACATTGACTTAAATCGAGTGCTTTGCCTTGAGGAATGCCTTGCGTTATATCAAATAATACAAGGCTTCCTAATTTTTTCATGAGTAATAAATGAGCTAAAGTGCCTCCAATATTACCCGCTCCTATAAGGGCTATTTTTGCGATTTTCGAGGTTTTTTTATTATCCATAATATTTCCTGTCATTCTATTGACTGTTATTGTATAGGCGCAAATTCCGTTGGATAATGCGCTGGGTATTCTTTTTTGGCAACCCCTGTTTTTATAGCCGCCCGTGCAACCATAGGAGGGATGATGTTAATCAATCGAGGATCCGTTGGTTTGGGTAAGATATAGTCTTTACCATATTTGAGTGTATCTTGGATTTTATAGGCTGTCAAAACACGCTCAGGAACTGGTTGCTTGGCCAGTAAGCGGAGACCTTCAACTGCAGCAATTTTCATTTCTTGATTAATTGCACTGGCTCTGACATCAAGTGCGCCTCTAAATATATAGGGGAAACATAATAAGTTATTAACTTGATTTGGAAAATCACTTCTACCGGTGGCCATAATTAAATCACTTCTAACTTGTTTTGCAAGGTGAGGCATGATTTCAGGTTCAGGATTGGATAAAGCAAATATAATAGGGTTGGGTGCCATAGATGCGACCAGTTCAGCAGCTAATAAATTTGCACCTGAAACGCCAATGAATACATCCGCACCTACCATTGCATCTTTTAGGGTACGTTTCTCTGTTTTGACTGCAAATGCTTGCTTATAAGGATTGTGCTCAAGATCAGCTCGACCTTCATATACAATACCTTTGGTATCCACTAGATATAATTGTTCGCGCTTTAATCCAAACTGTAATAGTAAATTCATGGAAGCAATGCCTGCAGCTCCTGCTCCTAAACAGACTACTTTAATTTCTGATAATTTTTTATCTTGTAATTCTAGTGCATTTAATAAACCAGCCACTACAATAATTGCAGTACCATGTTGGTCATCATGGAAAACAGGGATATCCAGAGCCTTAATTAAAGCTGCTTCAATTTCAAAACATTGGGGACCTTTGATGTCTTCTAAATTAATCCCCCCAAAAGTAGGGGCAATGTTTCTGACGGTATTAATGAAATCCTGAGAATTTTCAGCATTAATTTCAATATCAAAAACATCGATATTTGCAAATTGTTTAAAAAGAACCGCTTTGCCTTCCATGACAGGCTTAGAGGCGAGCGGGCCAACATTGCCTAATCCTAACACTGCAGTTCCATTAGTTATCACTCCAACCAAGTTCCCTTTCATAGTATACTGATAAGCATCATCAGGATTGTCAGCAATCCTTTGTACTGGAATAGCCACACCAGGAGTATATGCCAAAGATAAATCTCTTTGTGAACTAACTGATTTACTTATAGTAGTTTCAAATTTCCCAGGTTTTGGGAATTCATGATAATCCAATACTGCTTGTGTAAATTCTTGATTTGATTCTTGTGACATATTACTACCTATTTAATTTATAAAAAAAGTAAATTACAAAAAAAGGCGCTGGTGCGCCTTTTTTAGAGAATAAGCTAACTAGAAGAGCTAGTTTTTCTGAGTATCGTTAGCTTCATCATCGTTAGAGGAAGTGGCGACTTGATAATTACCATAACGCTTATTGAATAGATCTACTTTACCAGCAGTATCAATAATTTTATGTTTCCCTGTATAAAATGGATGACAGGCATTACACACATCTAGTTTGATTTCATCTTTACTAAGGGTTGAATAAGTTGTAAAGTGATTGCCACAACTACAAGTTACCTTTAGTTCTGTATAGTTAGGATGTGTATCCGGCTTCATAATAGATCGTCCTCAATATAATTTTTGATTAGAGATTGGAAAATGGACATTGTATCATAGCTATTATCCTTACGCTATCTTATAATCAAGATCTTTTGATCTCTCAATACTGTTAAAACAAAAAATAAAATGTTAGATAACTTACAAATACTGATATTGGCGTTAGTCCAAGGGTTTACAGAATTTTTGCCAGTCTCAAGTTCTGCCCATTTAATATTAGTGCCAAAACTCTTTGGGTGGGCTGATCAAGGTTTGATGTTTGATGTCGCGGTCCATTTTGGAACGCTGTTGGCGGTGATCGTTTATTTTCAACGTGAGCTCATTCACATGGGTATCGATTGGATGAAAAATCTATTGGGAAACGGTTCTACCCCATATAGTCAATTAGCATGGCAATTAATGATTGCCACGATACCGGTGTGCTTTATTGGCTTTATGTTTCATGATGTGATTGCCAATGCGCTACGTTCTCCTTTAGTGATTGCGGCTTCAACCATTTTGTTTGCATTTTTATTATGGTTTAACGATAGAGTGGCTCAAGCTTTACCTTCACAAAAAATGCTTACCCAGATGACTTGGAAAAATGCTTTAAAAATTGGAGGCTATCAAGTATTTGCTTTAATTCCAGGAGTATCACGCTCGGGCATTACATTAACCGCGGGATTAGGGTTGGGTTTCTCACGTGAACAAGCTTCTCGATTTTCTTTTTTACTTTCTATTCCAGTCATATTAGCTGCAGTGGGGCTTGAGGGGATGCACTTATTCAAGTCCGATACCCCTATCGATTATGCTCCATTATTACTTGCAATGAGTGTTTCTGCAGGATGTGCTTATCTTTGTATTCATGTTTTTCTTAAGCTGGTAAATCAATGGGGAATGTTCCCTTTTGTGATATATAGAATTATACTAGGCAGTATTTTGTTTTTGTATTTTATGTGATGGGTAGTTGAATTATGAATATTTCATTATTAGATCCCATTGGGGCCGGATGTTCAATATTAGCCACGTACTATTTTACACAGGCACGCAGTTGTGCTTTTCCTATTTCATTATTTGCTATTGGTATTAATTCGATTTTATATTTCCAAAAAGGTATTTATGCGCATTTAGGATTAGAAGCGATTTATGTGGTTTCTAGTGTATATGGTTGGTATTGTTGGTCTACTCAAACCGGTGTGCAATTAATGCCTGCTACTCGTTTTATTACGCGCATGCCTATTTTAACGAAGATTGTTTTTGGCGTATTGGCTGTCATTAGTATTCCGCTATTAGCACTGGGCTTGCAAACCTGTACAGACTCCGATGTGCCTTATTGGGATGCCACTACGACGTTATTGGCCTTGTTAGCACAATGGATGCTGTGTAAAAAATGGATTGAATGTTGGGCAATCTGGTTTGTGGTTGATGCTTTAGTAGCTATATTGCATTGGGCCAAAGGGATTCCTTTTCATAGTGTAACGCATCTTTTTTATCTAGGGATGGCGGTGGTAGGGTATCTTAAATGGCGCAAGATGATGGAGAGGGACACTTCAGGAATACCTCCTTCTACCTCCATTTTTTAATTCAAAGCATAGATACATATTGCGCATAGCAGCATGTTATGAGTACGCAGACGATAACATGAAGGTGCACAGGCAACAACCCTTTTAATCAATTATACTTTTAATAAAAGGGTATGATTATGCTGAATTTAACAGTCCATCAAGTTTTAAAATTCATTGAAAGTGAGAGTCCTTTTGAGGGCACTATATCGGGCGAGCATGGCCCCGGATTGTATATTAAAGTAGAAGAATATGTCCCCTATATTTGTTGCGCGCTGCATCATGGTCATACAATACGTACTGAGCTTGAGCCTATTTGTCTTGTATCCCCCGAAGAGAGATTTCGTCACGAAGATCCCTTTACGGGAAATTTAATTGGTGCAGTGCCAGTTGTATTGGTTTGTCAAGATTCCCGTTATGAATATGATTTAAATTTAAACCCTGATGATTGTGTGTACTATGTAGCGTGGGGGAGAAGTATTTGGAAAAGAGCCTTAACCAAAGCCGAAGAAAAGATTAGTTTCCAAAAACATACTCAATTTTACGAAATTTTTACAAAATTGACTGCAAAAATTATTGAAAAATGGGCGGCTTGTTTAATCTTTGATGTGCGCTCCTATAATACCGAAGAACGTGATTATGCACACCCTCCCATTTTTAATATTGGCTCAGATTTTTTAAATAAAAACAAATATAGCGCTACTGTAGCGCGTTGGGAAAAAGCATTATCAAAAATAAAACTCCCTAATATTGATGTTACCGTCGGTGAAAATGAAGTATTTTATGGTAATGCCTATTTAGCATCGCACATGGCTAAAACTTTTGAAAATTGCTTGGTATTGCCAACTGAAATTAGCAAAATGTTTTATGATACTAAAAAAGCACGACCTTACCCTATGGTAATAGATGCTTTAAAAGCCGGGTTAAAAAATGCGATTATTACCACCGCTATTGATTTTTCTAAAAAATCGACTAGCTTTAAAAAGTCTAATAAAATGGCTTTATTGTCTTCTTCTTTAGAAAAAGTAGTTTTAGAGATTGACAAAAAAATTTATAGCTTAGGAAGCGGTTTAAATACATTAGCGTTTTTAAACCCGATTAATTATAATATTGAAAAAAAGCAATTTTTTTCCGGTAAATTCCGATCTAATCCTCAGTTTAAATATAAACAATTAAATATTAATCCTTATAAATTTAAAGAAGCTCTGTATCGATTGCCTATTGATGATATTGTAGACATTACTTTATTGAAATTATATAGAGCCTCTGTAGATGCCTTAGCGGTTAAAGTTGAAATGCTCTCCTCTATGGATACCAATAATTTTATTTATAACTCTTTAAAGTATTATGGCGAACCTTCTGAAAATGATAAAAAAAATGCACACTTTATTTTACACCTTTATGATGATGAAACTCAAAGAAATCATAAGAAAGATAATGAATTTGTACCTTTAGACAAGGTGGTTGATTCATTTAAACAAGCAGGTTTATATTATGGATTAGATATAAAAGTAGAATTATCTAATAAAATTGTGGCGCATGCTTTGGTTAATAATTTAAAAGTGGTTATTAACAAAAATATGAAAATTTCAGAACAAGAGCTGAATGCATTGATTAATCATGAGTTAGGTGTTCATGTTATCACCATGTGTAATGCCTTAGAGCAACCCTTAAATATTTTGAAAATAGGATTGCCTTTTAACACCCTTACTCAAGAAGGCCTTGCTATTTTAAGCGAATACTTAAGTGGTTCTTTGTCTATTAAGAGACTTAAAATTTTATCATTGCGGGTGGTTGCAGTGGATTGGATGTTAAAAGGACACGACTTTAAATATGTCTTTATGATGTTAGTTGATGAATATAAAATGGATCCCAATGATGCCTTCTCGATGACCTCTCGCGTTTTTAGAGGGGGAGGATTCACCAAAGATTATTTATATTTAAGAGGCTTTAAATTAGCCTATAAAGCTTATATGGCGGGGGTTAATATTTTTGATTTATTAATAGGTAAAACTTCATTTCAATATCATAATGAGATAGTAGAATTAATGGATCGTAATATTTTATTGCCGCCTAAATATAAAACACGTTCCTTTAGTCAGCCTATAAAACAAGATAGTATTATTAGTTATATTGTGAATTGCATATATTAAGGGTTTTAGCGAGCCAGGGGACTAAATCGATTTGATTGCTTGCATGTGGAATGCTATTGGTCGTAATAATTTGTGTTTTTGTTTTACAGAGCATATTATAAGCATCTCCTGCAAATATGCCATGAATTGCAATACATATTGGGGCTGTATAACCCAATGTAGCTAAATTTTCTATTGTTCGAAAAAGCGTCATTCCGCTAGAAATAACATCATCTACTAAAACAGGGGTATGATGAGACCATTGGCTCATCTGGGGTAATTTAATAGTGACTAACTGATCGCCCTGGCGCTGTTTTTCTAAAATGATATAAGGGTAATTTTTGGCTGCAGCAATTTGTTTTACCCATTGTATACTTTCTTGATCAGGGCCAATTAAGAGGGGTTGAGCAACATGATGATGAATCCATTCGCTTATTAAACTCGTGGCATGGAGTACTTGAGTCGTGACGCTGTAAATTTCATTCAAATTTTTGATGCGATGTAAGTGAGGGTCTACCGTGATAAGCCAATCTATATAGTGTGATAATAATTGTGCAAAATAAGATGCGGTTATCCCTTCTCCTTTTTGAAAACAGGCATCTTGGCGCATGTAGGCTAGATAAGGGCATAACAGCCCAATGCTTTTAGCGCCTAAATTACGACAAGTTTGAGCCAAAAATAAAAGAGGCACTATTTTTTTATTAGCATTATTTAAGCTTGTAATAATGATAATGTGTTGATTAGTAGATTCAAATAAACATTGAATTTTTATTTCTTTATCAGGAAATGTATGAAATACAACAGATTCATGTCTGATTTTTAAATCATAGGTTATATTAAATTGATTTTTTAAATTTTCTGCAAAATTTTCAAATTCGGGTAATGCCAATAAAATAGTATGAGCGTGAATTTGAATATTCATATAAGCTCATTTTCTATACGAATTTCATTAGGATGTTTTTCTAAAAAAGCTAAAGCATATTGCAGCTCACCAGGGGCCTCGGCATGAATAGTAAAGACAACTTCTCCTTTGGTAATTTTTTGTCCTAATTTAAAATGAAAATCTAATCCTGCCATTTTAGCAGTAGGCGCCCCTGCTAACTTAGCTAATTGCGCAATAAATCGATTATTGATATAAGTAAAGATGCCGGAGCGATGTGCTTTGATCTCATATTGATATTGTGCAAGTTCGGGCATAGTCATGCCGCCTTGTGCTTTACAAATTGCTTCAAATTTTTTAAAAGCCAGTCCAGAATTAAGGGTCTGCACGGCCAAATGGTATCCTTCACTTTTTTTAGCTTTCCCACCCATTTCTAAAATTTCTCCAGCTAGAATTAAGGCACGTATTCTTAAATCTTGAGGGGCTTTTTTTTCATTTTGTAATACGGCTAAAACATCGCGCATTTCTAAAGCAGGCCCAATACCGTATCCAATCGGTTGAGTACCATCTGTAATAAGCGTTTTGATTTTTAAGTTGACTGCTTTTCCTATTTCTACTAATTTTTTTGCAAGTTTTTGAGCGGAAGTATGATCCCGTATTTTTGCGGTGGGCCCAACAGGAATATCAATTAATACATGGGTAGACCCAGCAGCTAATTTTTTTGATAAAATAGAAGGAACTAATTGACCTTCACTATCGATATGTAATACTCGTTCTACATGAATTAAAATATCATCAGCGGGACTTAAATTAACTGAACCTCCCCAAGCTAAACATGCACCTTCTTGTTCAACCACTTTTTTAAGTAAATCAATATCAAGATTGACTGGCGTGACTACTTCTATCGCATCTGAGGTGCCTGCAGGGGAGGTAATCGCCCTAGAGGAAGTTTTAGGCATGATGAGTCCATTTGCGGCAACGATAGAGACAATAATAGGAGTGGTACGGTTGCCTGGTAATCCTCCTATGCAATGTTTGTCTACGACTATATCCTGAATTCAGATAATAAGTGCAACACCCATAAACTATTTTAAAAATGAGTCAGTTGGTATATAATAACAGCTGAACTCTAATAAGGTGTTAAGCATGCAAAAATACAATCAACTGACCCAAGACCAAAGATACCATATTATGG
>CANJXG010000039.1 GCA_947478905.1 Coxiellaceae bacterium | reverse complement strand
CTATCAATGCTTATAGCTTCCGGGGTGGATGTAACCGTACCATAGGCCTTAGCCCACTCCAATTGCTCCTGATTAATCACGGCAATGCTAACCCCAGGCACTTTATAATGAGCCATTCTTTCGGATAATGTCATCGGGCGATTTTCATTTTCTGTGATTTGAATTTTATAGCGCAGGCTATGTTCAACAGCATTAATTTTAGGGTTTTCATTTGACATATGGAAGTCCTTGGATAGTATTAGCACCTGCAAAAAAATAATCTTCGGCTTGGCGGTATAAATTTATTAATGGAGCGTTCATATGCCACTCCTATCTTTTGATTCAAATGCGTAAATAATCCAGTCCGCTGCTTTCCCGTTCTCTCCTTTAATGGTTGCCTCAGTTTTAGCAGGGGTTACTGAAGTGAACTTTTTAATTGCTTGTAGCCAAAATGAACCGGCTATGTGATTGAACACTAATACTCTGACTTGCCATGGGCCTTTAAATTGCTCCCATATCTTAATAGCGGCCGCAGTACCAACACCATGTCGCTTGTATTTTTTCATGACAAAAAATTCAGAAATATCCCAAACCGTCGTATCATCAGAAATAGGGGATCCCTTTTGTACCAAAATAAACCCAGCTATTTTCTTGTCAACATAAATCAAGTAAGGAAAGCGCGTGACTTCAGTCCAATACAAAGGCAGGCGCTCATATCCATAAAAACCATCATCGCCAATATCAAAATCACAAAATTCTGTGAAGTCGTAGGCGTATAATTCTAATAGATTAGCCAGCACGGGCTTCTGTTCTATGGTGGCTTTAACTACTTCTACTTGCATGCAATATCCTCATTTTTATAGCCCTCACAGAACCTGAAATAAACAAATTATTTAACCAAATAACTCACTGATTAACCTAAGGATTCCCTATTATAATTTTACCACATTAGGTGCATTTCAGCAGAAAAATCTCGCTCTGCGGGTACATACGCCATTCTCTGCCCCAATAACGAACCTCAAGACCGCTTTTGTAAAAACCCAGTAAAATCAAGGGTTCTGGACATGCGTACCTTCGGGTCGGACGTTCGCATGTAACGGAGAAACGGAGAGTAAAAAGGGAGATTTTGGGGTGAAATCGGTGATTTTGTGATTCTCTAAGTACGCATGTATCGGACGACTAAAACGCGCTAAAGCCTATGAATACTGGGGTTTGAAGAGTGGTTTTGATATTTAAAAATTCACGCCCAAAAAGTTCGAGCGCTGTAAAGTGGCGGAGAGAGAGGGATTCGAACCCTCGGTACCGATGAAGGCACAACGGTTTTCGAGACCGCCCCATTCGACCGCTCTGGCATCTCTCCAAATTATTACACTTTTCATAATACACAATACAAGACTTTATCACAAAACAAACGTATAGTATTAAAAAATCATTACTGCAAGAGCGATCACATGAGCAATACAACTGTAAATAAAAAAAATATAGTAATCATAGAATTAAGTGAATTCAGTGTTGATTTACTAACACAAGCTGTAGCCTTATACCCTCTACCCAATCTAAAAACAATTCTACAATTTAAAAGATCAAGTTATAAAACTAATGATAGATGTAATGGCGGTTATTTAACGCCCTATGCCCAATGGACCTCTATACATACTGGTGTATCCGCTAAAATACATCGCCAAGCTAAGCCAGATAGCCCCTGTGATACCAATCTTAAATATTTTTGGCAAGTATTAACTGCACATAATATTAGCATTATGCACGAAGGGATTGAGCCCCGTAATACAAAGCCAAACGCACTGCCTAGATTTTCGCAGCGCTACAAAACAGCCATGTCTTTTTTTAAAACAGCTTATAAACTAGGTTGCACCTATCCAATTTTTAAAGAAATTTTGAAATTTAGATTAAAACCAAACAAAAATACCAATCCATTACCTAGGTATATTACCTGGTTAGATTATATGTCTGGTATATTGTTTTGTAAAATGAAGCAAAAATATAAACCTCAATGCAGTATTTTATTTTTAGATTCTCTTGCTTATTGCCAATCTTATCACTGGCAGGCAGATGATCATTCTCTCTCAAGCGAACTGATATACAATTTGCAAATGCTAGATACCATTTTAGGACAGTTAATAACCCATTTTCCAGATGATAATTTAATTATTCATAATGCATTATCTCAAATAAAAACGAATTATGAACAACGCGAGCCCACTTCTGGTAACCCTATTTACTATACGGGACGCTTAATTGCTCTAGGCACCATTTATAGTCAAGAACTTAATTTTCCCAACCATATTTTTAACCATGAATTTAATCACTACATTTATAATTATTTTGTGCCAGAACACTATAAATTAAAATCAGAATATATTGAAGACGAAATTTTAGAAACTTTGTCTTCAACTTAAACTCAGTGTGTTTTATTTTACTAAAATATACTCGGTACTACAATAAGCACACCGTGCTTTACCTGTTTTTTCAATAGGTAAAAATACTCTAGGATGCAAATTCCAAAGTGTATCTTTATTAGAAGGACAAGATAAAGGTAAATCTGATTCTTTAACTTCACATATTTTTTTCTTTTCCATATAATCCTCAAATATAAGTTAACCACTCCGGGTGTTCTTTTCTTTTACCCTGAACTTGATCAAAGTAAAGACGTTGCAATAACAACGTTACTTTTCCTGGCTTGCCCGTTCCAATTTTACGACCATCTAACTCGCTAATGGGCGTTACTTCTGCTGCGGTACCTGTAAAAAAAGCTTCATCTGCAATATAGACTTCATCTCGCGTCATAGAGCGCTCAATCACTTCAAAAGATAATTCTTTTGCTAAGGTAATAATCGTCTCACGGGTAATTCCTGCTAAACAGGCAGTAAGCTCTGGAGTATAAATAATGTTATTTTTTACTAAAAAAATATTTTCTCCACTGCCTTCAGCAATATATCCTTGAGCATCTAATAATAGAGCTTCTTCTGCCCCCCCTGAAACTGCTTCTCGAAGTGCTAACATAGAATTCAAGTAATTTCCTGTTGCTTTTGCTTTACACATCGTACTATTCACATGATGTCTAGTATAAGATGAAGTTCGAACTTTAATACCATTTTCAAGATTGTCTTGACCTAAATACGCACCCCAATGCCAAGCAGCAACCGCAATATGCGTTTTTAAATGTTCAGCACGCAATCCCATCCCTTCTGCACCCAAATAGCATAAAGGACGAATATACCCTGTAGATAAATTATTTTTACGAATCACTTCACATTGTACTTCATTTACAGTTTGTTCATCATAAGGCATGGGCATTTGCAATATATGCGCAGATTCAAACAAACGTTTTGTATGATCTTGCAAACGAAAAATAGCGGTTCCTTTTGGAGTATTATATGCTCTTATCCCTTCAAATACGCCCATTCCATAATGTAATGAATGCGTTAAAATATGGGTATTTGCTTCCCGCCATGGGACCCACTCACCATCCATCCAAATAAATCCATCTTTATCTGAAATAGGGGTAATATTCATATACTCTCTCCAAATTTAATTCTAATTTTTTTTAACTTTTAATATAATGCCATCTACATCCACGACTTGAATACGAGTACCTGCGGGTAAATCTTCTCCTTCTACACGCCAAATCGTATCATCTACTTTTACACGCCCCCGACCATTGGTAATAGGTTCTTCTAAAGTAAAATAACGATTCAGATATTGCCGGGCACGTTGATTTAAATAAGGAGTATCAGACAAGGCTAGTTTTTTTTTCGGGCATTTTCGCCATACTATTAAGCTAATAATAATTCCAAAGCTAAATATTAAGCATTGCCATTCACCAGTCAAATTGGGTATTATCCACAGTATCATCCCTGCAAGCAATGCAGCGAGTCCGCAGGCAATCAACATAAAATTCGCGCCCAATACTACATCAAGAATGCCTAAAATGACCGCTAATGCAAACCAATGCCAAATTGTTAACGCACTCATTTTGCAATAGCCTCTTTTATCAATTCTGAAATACCGGCAACCGATCCAATCACACTGCTGGCCTCTAAAGGCATCAAAATTAATTTTTGATTTTCTGCTTTACCAATAGTTTCTAGAGCGGCTATATATTTTTGCGCAATAAAATAATTTAGTGCTTTCACATCCCCCTTACTAATTGCCTCACTCACCATTTGAGTAGCATTGGCTTCGGCTTGTGCTAAACGCTCTCTGGCTTCTGCATCTCTAAATGAAGCTTCTTTGCGGGCTTCTGCGTTTAAAGTAACTGCTTTTTTATCCCCTTCTGCTCTTAATATAGCAGCTTGACGATGCCCTTCTGCATCTAAAACTCTTGCTCTTTTTTCTCTTTCTGCTTTCATTTGAGCAGCCATGGCATCAATCAGATCTCGAGGTGGGGTAATATCTTTAATTTCAATGCGGGTAACTTTAACGCCCCAAGGGGTGGTTGCTTCATCTAAAATAAGCAATAATTTACTATTAATATGATCACGTTGAGAAAGGGCCTCATCTAAATCCATCGATCCCAATACCGTACGAATATTGGTCATTGTTAGATTTTGAGTCGCTCTTTCTAACTCTCTTACTTCGTACGCCGCTTTTGCGGCATCCACCAATTGAAAATAACAAATCCCATCTACTTTGACCATGGCATTATCTTTAGTAATGACTTCTTGTGATGGAATATCCAACACTTGCTCCATCATATTTAATTTCACGCCAATTCGATCCACAAAAGGAATAATTAACGATAAACCTGGTCGTAAGGTTTGGGTATAACGACCAAAACGTTCTACGGTCCATTCAAATCCTTGAGGGATTTGCTTGACTCCCATAAAAATAATAACGATTGCTAAAATTACAGCTAACATAACCACAGTGCTAAAATCTATAATCATCCCGGTTGTCTCCCAAATTGTTTGCTAACTTATATATATATTCTACTTAAATTGGACATAGTTATGCAGTTAAATGAATTTTTAAATCAAATGGTTCTTGAAGAAGCGTCGGATTTGTACGTAACAACGGGCACCAAAGCTTCTATTCGCATTAATGGCAAGATAAAGGCTATCTCGGATCAGACTCTCGAGCCAGGCTTTGCAAAAGAACTAGCCTATTCTATCATGAGTGATGAACAAAAAGTGGAGTTTGAAAAAAAACTAGAAATGAACCTAGCTTTATCTCGAAAACAACTGGGTCGATTTAGAGTCAATATTTTTGTGCAACGTTCTGAGGTCGCGATGGTAATAAGACGCATTCATACTGCTATTCCCACATTAGAAAAACTTGGTCTACCATCACAGCTACAATCGCTTATTATGGAAAAACGAGGCCTTATTCTTTTTGTAGGGGCTACAGGAAGTGGGAAATCCAGCTCGGTTGCTTCTTTAATTAATTACCGCAATGATAAAGGCTCAGGACATATTATCACAATAGAAGATCCTATTGAATTCATACATACTCATAAAAATTGCATTATTAACCAACGCGAAGTAGGGATTGATACGCAATCTTATGAAGATGCGTTAGAAAATACGTTAAGACAAGCACCAGATGTCATTTTAGTGGGTGAAATTCGAACCCGAAATACCATGGAACAAAGTCTTTTTTTCTGTGAAACAGGACATTTATGTATATCCACGCTGCATGCCAATAATGCCAATCAGGCTATTGATCGTATCATCAATTTTTTCCCAGAAGATCGTAAAAAACAAATTTTATTAGATTTATCTTTAAATCTTAAAGCTATTATTTCTCAACGACTGATCCCTTCTATACAAGGACAGAGAGTGGCAGCCATTGAAATTTTATTAAGCAGCCCTTTAGTCGCCTCTTTAATACAACGAGGAGATGTGAATGAATTAAAAAGCCTTATGGAAAAATCAGCTCTGCTTGGGATGCAAACTTTTGATCAAAGTTTAGAAAAACTGTATTTTGAAGGTAAAATTACTCAAGAAGAAGCCATACAAAATGCAGACTCTAAAAACAATGTAAAGTTAAATATACAACTTAAGTCTCATGAAAAAAGCAAACAAGACGCTAGTCTTTCAGCTAACTCTATTCCTCATTCTCCGCTGAGTCTAAAAAATAACGATTCATTTTAAGCCATGACTTGATTAAGTTATCTATTTTACGGCATACTGTATCCACTATATAGTGTTCACAGATGAGTTTTCGGCGTTGTTGTCTTCGCTCCTCTGGCAAAAGTCATGTATTTTACATACACTCCTTTTACTCGAGAGCTTGACGCCTAGCCGAAAACTCATCTGCTGTGACTATCATTTTGAATTACTTAATTATTATTTCAATTTCAATAGTGGAGTGATTAAAATTATGCATTTACCAGTAGAAAAATTAGTTAAAAAACTAAAATACCCTCTTGGATTGTCTATTCTTATAACCATTTCACCATTGATCTGTGCCCAGAGCCCAACCTTTAAACCGCCTTTTGGGCCCATTCAATACACAGGGGCACCTCGTTCTTATTCACAAGCAGTCGAAAGAGCCGCGCCTTCGGTCGTGAGCATCCAATCCAGTCGAGCCATGCCAAAAGAAATGACGGAAATGATGCAAGACCCTTTGTTTCAGCAATTTTTTGGAAATAATCTTGTTGATCCTAAAAATAGACAACCACAAGAAGGCTCTCCTAGTATTGGATCCGGCGTCATCGTCTCAACAGAAGGACATATTTTAACGAATAATCACGTGATAAAAGATGCTAGTGAAATTCAAGTTAAACTGCAAGATGGTCGTAAAGTAAATGCAAAAGTCATTGGCAGTGATCCAGAATCTGATGTGGCTATTTTACAAGTTAAAATAGATAAACTCCCTCCTCCTATCGCATTAGGAGATTCCGATTTACTCAAACCAGGGGATGTGGTTTTAGCTATTGGTAGCCCTTTTGGCTTAGGCAATACGGTCTCTATGGGAATAGTCAGTGCTACGCATCGTAACGATTTAGGAATTAGCGCTTTTGAAAACTATATCCAAACCGATGCAGCGATTAACCCTGGCAACTCGGGGGGGCCGCTTATTAATGCAGATGGGAATATGATTGGCATTAATAATGTTATTTACACTCGAAGTGGTGGATCTCAAGGGATCGGATTTGCCATCCCTATTAACCTAGCCAAAGATATTATGGCTGAATTAATTAATGCAGGTCATATTACCCGAGGATGGTTAGGAATTTCAGTACGTAAATTAACCGATGAGCTTCGTGCATCTTTAAATTATTCTAAAGGAGATGGCGTGGTGATTGCAGGGGTGATGCGTCAAGGACCTGCAAACATTGCAGGGATACAACCTGGCGATATCATTATTAGTTTAAACAATAAAAATACAAACGATCCGGCTGAAGTATTAGGGGTTGCTGCGAAGCTTAAACCTAATCAAGCGGTGACTATGGCAGTAGTAAGAGGTGGCCACATTTATGATTTTAAAATTGTTATTGGAAAACGTCCGACTCAAGCAATTAAAAAATGATTAGGATTGCAAACCTATCCTTTGCGCGAGGCAGAGACAATCTTATTGAGAATGGGTGTTTAAATATTTTCCCTAATCAAAAAGTAGGGTTAATTGGCTCAAATGGCTCAGGGAAATCGACTTTTTTTGATTTATTATTAGGAAAAGTGGATATCCTTCAGGGCGAGTGTAGTATTCCTAAAGGATGGGTCTTAGCTCATGTATCTCAGTTAATTCCCCACTCTGAACAAAGTGCTATTGAGTTTGTTCTCAATGGGGATAAGCCTTATCGAGAATTACACACCCAGCTTGATGCGGCGCTTGATGCAGGAGATAATGATAAAATTGTCTGGATACATCAAGAATTAGAAAATATTGATGCTTATCGTGCTCCTTCTAAAGCGGGTGAACTTTTACACGGCTTAGGCTTTTCTAAAGAAGCACAGCTTAAACCTGTTAATTCATTCTCAGGAGGCTGGCGCGTACGCTTGAATCTTGCCCAAGCTTTAATTTCTCGCTCGGATTGTTTATTACTGGATGAGCCCACCAATCACCTTGATATTAGTGCTATTTTATGGCTTGAAAATTGGTTAAAAAATTATCAAGGAACCGTGGTTATTATTGCACATGATAGTGCTTTTTTAGATGCCGTGGTGGATTCTATTGCAGTCATTGACAATAAAACTTTTGCTTCTTATAAAGGGAATTATTCACAATATTTAAACCAACGTGCTCAGCAGCTCTCATTACAGCAAAAAACTCATGAGAAGCAATTAAAAGCACAGGCACATTTGAAAAAATTTATTAATAAATTTAAAGCCAAAGCGTCTAAAGCTAAGCAAGCGCAATCTAGAATCAAACAATTAGATCGCATGCAAATTGTTCAAGCGGTTCATTGTGATTCTCCTTTTGAATTTCATTTTAAAGAACTCGAAAAATGTTCTAACCCTTTAATGTCTATTGATGCGGTGACTGTAGGATATAATGAAAACACTCCTATCATTCGTAATATTAATCTGCGACTCGCCCCTTCTGATAGAATCGGAATTTTAGGGGAAAATGGAGCAGGGAAATCTACGCTAATTAAATTATTAGCAGGTGAATTGCTCCCCCTATCAGGGACTATTACTCAAACTAGTAAATTAAAAATTGGGTATTTTTCTCAGCATCAAGTAGAACAGCTCAATATACACACTACCCCTTTTGATCACCTATTAGAACTTGCTCCTAAAACCAGTGAGCAAACCATTCGTGATTATTTTGGCGGCTTTGGATTTGTAGGAGATACCGTCTATCAAAAAGTAGGCACCTTCTCAGGAGGCGAAAAAGCCAGACTAACGTTAGCGCTTATTGTATGGCATAATCCGCATCTATTACTATTGGATGAGCCAACCAACCATCTTGATATTGAAATGCGAGAAGCTTTGAGTTTGGCTTTACAAGAATTTGAAGGCGCTCTGGTGGTCATTTCTCATGACAGGCAGCTTATTGCAGAAACCACAGAAGAGTTATACTTAGTCGATGAAGGGGTTATAAAACCTTTTGAAGGCGATATGACTGAATATTGTCAGTGGCTTTCTAAAAAGAAAACGGTTTCTCGTTCGAAAAAACCGGCTAAAGCCCCTACTACTCCCTCAGTCAATCCTATTAGAACTATTGAAAAACTAGAAGCTGAAATTCATAAATTAACCGAAGCGCTTGCTAATATAGAAAAGCGTCTTGCGGATAATACTTTATATACTATCGATAAAGTCGATCAGCTTGAGAGTTTACAACTTGAGTTCGAATACAAAAAAGCAGAGCTGCTTCAAAAAGAAGAAGCATGGATGGAAGCGAGTACATTACTTAATAATTCGAATTGAATAGAGTAGAGTAGACTCTCTACTCTATTTCAGAAGAATCATCAGTAATATTAGTATCTCGCTTTAAATCTAGCTCTATGGCATATAATGGCGAATTTTGGAAAAAAGATACAATATTTTCATTTTTTTCAGTGAATTTTCTATATTTTTCCATGCTCATCACTACTACTTCCTCCACACCATCGCAAGCAATAATTTGTGGCCCCTGCTTGGATTCATTTAATAGCTCTGTTAATTTTTCCTTGGCTTCTTCTAATTTCCAAACCTGCATATAGATATACTCCTGCTAAAAAACTAGTCATCCCTTCAGTCAGTATAGGAGATTTTTGAAAATCATTCATTTCTCAACCCCTCTAATTAAAAAATTCTTACGACTTACTTACTAAGCGGCCTGATCTTTGTTGATAAGCCAAACCAATCAACCCAACCACCCCTATCATCAAGCCAACTGGAATGACTCCAATTCCATAAACAAGAGATTGTGTTACACCAGGGCCACCATAGGTATTTACTACAAAACCAATAGCGCTGTGAAAAGCATACCCAAAACTGGTAATAATCATATTAGCAACCGCACTAGTTAATCCCGAAACCTCTGGAGAGACATAAGTGGATGCTTTATAAATCGCTAAAATTTGATAAGCACAACACATGCCCACTACAAGAAACGCAATACTAATACTGGGCGTTGTGAAAGCACCGAGTAGCAATGCAATAAAAATAAGCGCCATCAATAGTCCTGCACCAATAATAGCACCTAAATAATATCCGGTTTTTTCTGCAATCAAGCTTAATATAGGAGAACCAAAACACATGCCTATAAAAATCATTGAAGGCAAGGTGGTGGCCAGGCTCATTTCCAAACCATACACCTGCTTTAAAAAAGTCGCTCCCCAGATATCGGCAAACCCTTCTAAGGGCCCAACCATAAATCCTGAAAAAATACAAATTTGAATAACTTTTTTATTAGTAAAAACCGTTTTCAAATCTGAAAATACAGTTGTACGATGACTCGATTCCATATCGGGAATAATAAGGTACGTTACCGCTGCAAGCACAATACCAATGAATGCAAATAATTGTATTACGGTTTCATAACCCCATACATGAGACATATAGCTTAGGGGGCCTCCTCCATAAATTCCCCCTATTAATCCTATCATGACCGATAAACTCAACATTCTCGTGAAATGTTGATTATCAAAGTTCATACGTATAATTTTAAAAACACCTAAAATAGCAGCGGAGGATCCAATTCCAACTAGGGCACGCCCTATAACCGGATAGACCCAATGATTAGAAAAAATAACCGGCAATGAGCCAATAACCGTTAATACAATACAGATACTCATCACTTTACGTGGTCCATAATGATCAAGTAAAAGTCCCATCGGAATATGCACTAAAGCATACCCAATATAATATACCCCTGAAAATTGACCAAACAAAGCAGAATCTATAGCAAATTTCTCCATTATCTCAGGCATCATAATACTTGGCATAACTTTTAAAAGAAATTGATAAGCATAAAAAATAGAGGCTGTAAGCCATACAAACCATACCAAGGTTCGTGAATGAGACATAGTACTGCTCCTTATCGTATTTTATGGGATTTAAGTTGCCCCTATGCTATCATGAAAACCCGTTATCCTGAATCATCCGACTACAAATAGAGAGAGTTATGCATACAAAACGTCGTTTTAAGGTTGATAAATTGGTTCGAGACAAAATGTCTAGTAATTTATTTGAAAGTAAAATAACTCTACATGAGCGTATCATGGAGTCTGCAGAATACGCCACTCGCCTTAAAGATAAAATCTTAGAAGAAGCACAAGAAGTATGTGAGGCTACGACACCTGTTGAAATACAAGAGGAGCTAGCCGATCTCTTAGAGGTCATTCATGCCCTGGGGGCATTTTATGACCTATCTTATGAGAATATAGAACAAGCAAGAATACTTAAAAAAAATAAAGCAGGTGGATTTGAAGGGCGCCGTTATAGCGAATTTATTGAATATGATGCCAATGATCCTACTCTACAATATTGTTTGGACCATCCGGATAAATATCCAGAAATAATTTCTTAATTGTACTTTATTAAAACAGCAGTACATCCAATTTAATATGACTTAAATGGATGTACTTTTATCTACATTAGACTTTTTTCATTTGAATGGTAACTTTAGCAGGGTATTTTTGGATCTTACCACTTGCAATATCTACAAGAAAACCAGGCCAAAATACGACATTCACTAGCGTTACACCATTAATTTTTTGAGCTATACCCATATTTTGTTGAACATAACCAGCTTTGTGACACTCTACTTTTAAAGTACCTTGACCTTTAGGAACCATAATGTACCCAGGATTATTCGGTAAACGATATACTATCCCTGCCTTATCTGAAACAGAGCATTGTAAATCCGTTAATAATTTATTATTATCTGAATCTACTACCTCAATATTCACTTTACTTTGAGCGCCGGTTAACACGGTCGCACAGCCACCTAAACTAAATACTAGAGCACTAGCGAGCATAAAACAGACTATCTTTTGAATCGTTGAATTTAACATTTTCACCTACCGTTACAAAATTGCATTTAAAATCAAATAGGGTTGTATTGTACATGGTTTTTTTGAAAAGTCAATAAGTACTCTTGTCCAATATGAAATGAGTCTGAACGAATACCCTTATTCTAATATGAAATGAGTCTGAAGCTGATGTTTTTAGGTTCTTATGGGGGGGGGCTTTATGGAGTCTAAACAGAGTTAGTTAGTCGACTTCGTCGTCGCGAGTAAGCGCTTCTTAGCGCGGCGTGGCGATCCAGTTTTAAATTTAGCATTGGAGCAGCCGCATAAGCGGCTGAGACGATTCCGAGGGTTGCGCGCTTCGCGCGCTGCCCAAAATGAATGCCCCGCGGGGCATGCTAGTTAATGGGTATAACATGCCTATATTTAAACAGATCGTTAAAAACTGCTGTTCTTGTGAAGATAAAAGCAAAAAATGCAAGATAATTAACTAGATTTCGCTCATAATACAGGATGAAAATTATTATGAGCACAGAGCAGCTAACCTCTATAAATGATTTAGCAAATTTTATAAATGGCTCACAAAAGGCGGCATTTTCGGTGCCGGGTAATAAGCAAGCGAAATATTTATTGGTGCAATCAGTTCTAGTTAAATTTACTTATGCCACACAGAATAAAGCTAATAAGGGCGTCATAGGGGCATATATACAAAAAATAACCGGTTATTCTAGGCAACAGCTTACTAGATTAATCAATCAGTATAAAAAAACTGGCCGTGTTATTTATCAACCCAGAGTGACAAATGGGTTTGAAAACAAGTACACCAAAGAAGATGTGCTGGCATTAGCTGCTATAGATGAACTACATAGCACTCTGAATGGCATAACAACTAAAAAACTATGTGAGCGTGCTTATATGGTTTATCAGGATCCAAAATATAAACGTTTGGCAAGTATTTCTGTTTCGCATTTATATAATTTGCGCAATAGTACCCAGTATAAAAACAAAAGAGGCTTTTTAGCAAAAACTAAACCAACAACCTCTAAAATAGGCACAAGAGGCAAGCAAAGTCCCAACGGTATGCCTGGGTATCTTCGCATAGATACGGTGCATCAAGGTGATTACGATGGAGTAAAAGGGGTTTATCATATTAACGCTGTAGATGAGGTGACCCAATTTGAAGTGGTGTGTACCGTGGAAAAAATAAGCGAGCAATATTTACAACCAATATTAGAATATATATTGAATGCTTTTCCATTTAAAATTTTAGGGTTTCATAGTGATAATGGCTCTGAATATGTAAACTATAGAGTTGCAGAATTGCTGGATAAACTATTAATTGGATTTACAAAATCTAGACCCAGACAGTCTGGTGATAACGGCTTAGTAGAATCTAAGAATGGCTCGGTAATAAGGAAAATTTTTGGCTATATGCATATACCACAAAAATTCGCTAATAAAATTAATATATTTAATAAGATCCATTTTAATTATTATTTAAATTATCATAGGCCTTGTTTATTTGCTTCTAGTGAAATAAGCCCTAAGGGTAAAGAAACAAAAAAATATAAATATACAGATGTGTTCACGCCATATGAGAAATTTAAATCATTAGCTAAGGCAGAACAATAT
>CANJXG010000038.1 GCA_947478905.1 Coxiellaceae bacterium | reverse complement strand
TGGATACTCGTAAATATGAGAAAGGAATTAAAATATCAAATGAAGATTTTAAAAAAATTAATTTAAAAAAATGTAAATTTCACGGTGAATGGAATTACATTATAAAAAGCAGAAGATAAAAGTGTATGAGTTATTTATGCGCAAGCCCTTAGTTAGAAGATGGTAGTATTATTGTCGTGCAGCAGGCTTAGTTGTTATCTACTGTTTTTCATCCAGAATGAAAACAAGACACAGGTTTTTATCAGCATTGTATTAATATGCTGATAAAACGTGCGTCTTGATGCTCATATTTAAGATAATTTTTTCTTTAATAATTCATTTAACTGTGCTGGATTGACTTTACCTTCAGATAATTTCATCGCTTGACCTACAAAAAAGCCAAACAATTTGTCTTTACCTGATTTGTATTCCGCCACCTGGCTTGGGTTATTTTGAATAATTTCATCAATTAAGCTTTCAATAGCGCCTAAATCAGTCACCTGTTTAAGCCCTTGTGTCTGAATAATATGATCGGCACTTTGTTCGCCGTTGCTTTTTAGCATCAGATCAAAAACCGTTTTTGCCATTTTGCCAGAAATAGTATTATCTAAAATACGATTTAATAATCCACCCATATTTTCAGCACTGATAAAGCATTGGTTTATATTTAGATTCCCCTTATTAAGGGCGCCTAATAATTCACTGGTAATCCAATTGGCGACTAATTTTGGATCTTGATTATTGGTAATGCCTAGTGTTTTTTCATAATAATCAGCTAGTATTCGACTGCTAATGAGAACATCTGCATCATACTCACTTAATCCAAATTCTTTTATAAAACGCTCACGGCGCTTTTGGGGAAGTTCGGGTAAAGTTTGTCTAACTTTTTCTATGTAGTGCTCATCAATCTCTACTGGCAATAAATCAGGATCAGGGAAATATCGATAATCATTCGCTTCTTCTTTTGTACGCATGACACGCGTTTCTTGTTTATCTGGATCAAATAATCGCGTTTCTTGATGAATCACTTCCCCATTTTCTAATCTATTAATTTGACGTTTTATTTCATATTGAATAGCTTGTTCTACAAATTTAAAAGAATTGACATTTTTGGTTTCGGTACGGGTGCCTAGTTTAGTATCTCCTTTACGACGAACCGAGACGTTCGCATCACATCGAAACGATCCTTCCTGTAAATTGCCATCACAGATTTCTAAATAGCACACTAAAGAATGCAGGGCTTTTAAATAAGCGACTGCTTCATCGCTGTTGCACAGTTCAGGTTCTGAAACTATTTCTAATAAAGCCGTTCCAGCACGATTTAAATCAATACCGGTATATCCATGAAAATCTTCGTGTAATGATTTGCCAGCATCTTCTTCTAAGTGTGCTCGGGTTATGCCTATACGTTTTTGAGTATTATTGACGTTAATATCTAAATACCCAGAGTGCACAATAGGAAGCTGAAATTGAGAAATTTGATATCCTTTAGGGAGATCTGGGTAGAAATAATTTTTCCTATCAAAAACAGATTCATGCGCAATGTGACTGTTAGAAGCCAGTCCAAATTTAACAGCCATACGAATCACTTCTTCATTTAAAACAGGTAATACCCCTGGTAGCCCTAAATCAATAGCACACGCTTGCGTATTAGGAGCCGCCCCATAAGCCGTAGAGGCGCCTGAAAAAATTTTAGATTTTGTTTTAAGTTGTACGTGAACTTCAAGGCCGATGACGGCTTCCCATTCATTAGTTATTGACATGATCTTCTCCTACGAAAGGGGGTATATAACTATGCCATTGGGTATTTTTTTGATACTGATGTGCTACATTGAGTAAGGTAGACTCATCAAAATGTTTACCAATGAGTTGTAATCCTACAGGCTTTTTATTGGCAAATCCAGCAGGGATACTCATGCCTGGAAGACCCGCTAGGCTAGTAGCAACTGTGTAAATATCCGAAAGATACATACTGATAGGATCTTTTGTTTTTTCTCCAATATTAAAAGCAGGCGTAGGCGTAGTCGGTCCTAAAATCAAATCGACTGATTCAAAAGCTTTTATAAAATCATTACTAATTAATTGGCGCACACGTTGTGCTTTTAAATAGTAGGCATCGTAATAGCCAGCCGAGAGCGCATAGGTACCCATCATAATACGGCGTTTTACTTCTGCTCCAAAGCCTTCACTGCGGCTACGACAATATAAGTCTTCTAAATTTTTTGGATTCTCGCATCGATAACCATATCGGACCCCATCAAAACGCGATAAATTAGAAGAGCATTCTGCAGAAGCAATAATATAATACACAGGCACTGATAAATGCGAATTAGGCAGTGAAATATCAACAAATTCTACACCTAATTTTTTCAGCTCATTAATAGCAGCTTGTATGCATTGTTGTGTTTCACCCTCTAAGCCTTTGCCTTGCTCGAAATATTCTTTGGGTAAGCCTATTTTTTTACCTTTGATTGAGTTGTTTAACTGCGCCGTATAATCCGGGACAGGGATCTGCACACTAGTTGAATCTTTAGGATCAAAGCCGGCCATATAATTTAATAATAACGCTGCATCTTCGGCAGTTTGGGTCATTGGGCCTGCTTGATCTAAGCTAGAAGCAAATGCAATCATTCCATAGCGTGAAATACGTCCGTAGCTTGGTTTGATGCCTGTTATGCCAGATAATGCTGCAGGTTGACGAATAGAGCCTCCTGTATCGGTTCCGGTTGCAGCAGGGGCGAGTCTAGCGGCAACCGCGGCTGCAGATCCTCCCGAGGAGCCCCCTGGTACCGCATTGAGATCCCATGGATTTTTTACGAGCCCATAAAAGCTACTTTCATTTGAAGATCCCATCGCAAATTCATCCATATTGGTTTTTCCTAATAAAACCATACCAGCTTGATTTAACTGATGCACCATGGTGGCGTCGTAGGGCGCAATAAAATTATCTAGCATTTTTGAGCCAGAGCTGGTTTTTATTCCATGGGTACAAAAAATATCTTTTTGAGCTATGGGTACGCCTGTTAGCGCTGTTGCTGGATAGTTGACTGAGTTATTTGCAAGGCGTTGATCCGCTAATTTTGCTTGATGCATTGCTAGCTCTTCAGTAATAGTAATAAAACTATTTAATTGGGGGTCGTATTGTTTGATACGATTTAAAAAATATTGCGTTAACTCTACACTGGAATATTTTTTATTTTTTAAGTCACTTGCTAGCTCAGTTAATGTTTTTTTAAACATGAATAGTATCTCGATAAAGTAATGATTATAGGGCTTGAGGGATGGGAACTAAATATAACCCAGCTTCCATTAGCGGTGCGATTTCTTTGAGTTCTTCTAGTAATGCAGGCTGCAGTACTTCGGTAATTTCATCTGGGCGCATCAATTGTTTACTATGCGCAAAAGGGTGCGCCATAGGGGTTATATCGGTTGTATCCGCTTTATTAATTTGTTCCACGAGTGCTAATATTTTAGAAAGCGTTTCAGAATAACTAGGTAATTCTTCTGGCTTAATAGTTAACCTAGCTAGTAGTGCAACTTTTTTTATTGTATCGATATCAAAATTGTGGGACATAGGACCTCCTAAAACAGTTAGGGTATCATAGGTCATGATTTGTCCAAAATGTTATCTTTTTTTATCTATGCTATATATTTAAGATATACATACTAAATTAAAGAGGCGCATTATGTTTAAAATGTTTAAGTTTAAAGCCTTACGTGGCATGTTTTCTACTGATTGTGCTATTGACTTAGGCACGGCAACCACCCGCATTTATGCCAAAGGTGAGGGAATTATTGTGAATGCACCTTCTTATGTCGTGATCCGTCAAGGACATGGGCCCGATTCTGAAAAAGAAGTATTGGCGGTAGGGATGCAAGCTAAGCAGATGCTAGGGCGTATGCCTCGTAATATGACCGCTATTCGGCCTCTTAAAGAGGGCGTCATTGCGGATTTTCAGGTTACTGAAAAAATGTTGCAGCATTTTATTTATACTATTCATGCAGGACGCTTTTTTAAACCCAGCCCAAGGGTGTTAGTGTGTGTACCCTGTGGATCCACACAAATGGAGCGAAGAGCCATTCGCGAATCGGTGCTAGGGGCAGGTGCGAGTTCAGTGTCTTTAATTGATAAACCTATGGCTGCTGCTATCGGTGCAGATTTACCTATAGAACAAGCACAGGGTTCTATGGTGGTAGATATTGGAGCCGGTACCACAGAGATTGCTATTATTTCTTTAAATGGTATTGTGTATTCTTCTTCAGTACGCGTTGGAGGAGATCGCTTTGATGAGGCTATTATTAATTATGTTCGTCGACATTATGGGTGTTTAATCGGGGCTGCAACGGCAGAACGTATTAAATTAGCAATAGGAAGCGCTTATCCGAGTAAAGAAGCATTAGAGCTAGAAATTAGAGGACGCAATTTCACGGAAGGCACACCTAAAACTTTTGTTTTAAATAGCAATGAAATTCGAGAAGCATTACAAGAATGCTTAACCTCTATTTTGAATGGTATTTGTGTGGCTCTAGAACAAATTCCTCCTGAACTAGCAGGAGATATTGCAGAAAAAGGATTGCTTTTGACAGGTGGAGGCGCCTTATTGCGTGATTTAGATAAATTGATTACACAAGAGACAGGTTTATCGGTAGTATTAGCAGAGGATCCTTTAATGAGTGTTGCTAAAGGCGGCGGTATGGCTTTAGAAATGATGCATACTAATAAACAACACACGATTATTCAATATTAGTGAATATGACAAAGGATGATCCTCAAATAAGTTTATTAGGAATATTGACCCTGTTTTCCTTTTTATTTATGGGAGCAGATTGTCAGTTGGGGTGTTTTAAAACGATTCGTGCGGAGTTAGAAAACAAGGTTTTGCCATTGCAGCAAGCAGTCAACATCCCTATTCAATGGATGATGGCAAATGTAGAAGATACCAACTTGGTATTAAAAAAACAAAGCGTATTAATTGCACAACTTAAAACAGTAAAACAACAAAATTTTCGCCTGGCAGCGGCCAATCAAAAAACAAGAGCCCTTGAGTATGAAAATCAAAAGCTGAAAGCTTTATTAAACGTTTCTAAAATGGTTCAAGAAAAATTATTAGTGGCTAATTTACTTCAAGTTTCAGCTGATCCTTTCTCACATTATCTTATTTTAGATAAAGGACAAACTGAAGGAGTTCAAGAAAACCAAGCTATTATCGATACTCAGGGCGTGATTGGGTTAGTCAACAGTGCGAATCGTACGAGTAGCAAAATTCGCTTAATTACAGATAAAGCCCATGCAGTGCCGGTGCAAAATATCCGAAATGGATTGCGCGGTATTGTTTCTGGTACAGGGAAGTTTGATGCTTTAATTTTGCTGCATGCCCCCTTATCAGCTGATTATCAAGTAGGAGATCTATTATTAACTTCTGGATTAGGAGGACGGTTTCCAGCAGGCTATCCAGTAGGCACTGTTCAAAAAGTACAGCATTTACCAGGTCAAGCATTTACTCAAATTACCGTAAAGCCCTTAGCCACTTTAGAAAAAATAAATCAAGTGTTGATTGTGACGGGAAAAGTAGTCGATATTAAAGCACTGGCTAAAGAGTCTGAACCACCGGTTGCTACCGATATGAGTATCCCTTCTACTGCTCATTCTATTTCTACTCGTGCTCCTGTTGCTGCTTCTGCGCCTTCTGTTACTTCTGTTACTTTTGTTACTTCTGTGCCTTCTATTTCTAAGATTTCTAATATTTCGAATACTAAACGGGTTCCGATTATTCCACAAGCACCAACACAAGCGGAGCAAGAAGATGTATCAAGTGAGTAAGCCATTCTATTGTGCTTGGTATGTATCAGTATTTTTTTCTTTTATTGGAAGTAGTATGTTAATACTGCTGACTTTAACTATCGGGTATATGTTAACTTTAATGCCACATAGTATTTGGTCGTTGCCTTTGTTTTATCCTTTAGAGCTGCGTTTACCTGCCCCTTTTAATGGGTTAAATCATTATGATTGGTTTGGTTTGCTAGCTTTTTTTAAACCGCAATGGACTTTATTGTTAGTTATTTATTGGGCTATAGCTCGACCTCAAATTATGGGTATTGTTCTGGCATGGTGTGCTGGGTTAGTGCTTGATATTTTACAAGTAGGGTTAGTAGGGGAATATGCTATTGTATTTGCCAGCGTGTGTTATTTAACTTTAAAATTGAGATCGCGTATTTTATATTTTCATATCATACAGCAAATGTTTGTTGTTTTTATTTTATTAGGGATCGCACAGTTTTTAGTATTATGGATACAATTTATGATGGGACACCCCCCTACCAATTGGGGATATTGGGGGAGTAGTATAGGAGGCGCCTTATTGTGGCCCTTATTAGTATGTATCTTGCCCAAGCCAGAAAGATGATTTGAGAAGTATTGGCCGCCACTGTGCTAGCCATCCTGTATGATGGCCAGCATCCATCAATTGCATTTTTACCACATTTATTTCTGCATTTTCGCTTGCTTTTAAAAATCTTTTTGCAATGAAAGAAGGCACGATGACATCTTTTTTTCCAACTAAATGAAGCTGCGGGATAGTATTTAAAGAGGATGCAAAGGCAATAGGATTGAATGAGTGTGTTAAAGGGAGCGTCTTATGGTAGCGCGTCATAGCAACATGATCTAAATCTCCCGCAACCGTTATAATACTATGAATATCCTCTCTATGTGCTGCCACTAAAATAGCCAAGCCTCCTCCTCCTGAAAACCCAATGAGTTGAATTTTTTGGTTTTGTTTCTTAAATTGATGAATGACTGCATTGGTTGAATCAATTACTTCTTGAGAAAATCGATGTGTGGACCAATATTTTGAATTGCAATGCGGATCTTGTGATCGCGGAGTATATTGTCCCGGTCTTGCAATATACAGAACATGCTCACGTGGATCAGCCAGAGCCAGTTGGAGGCCTAGAGGCTGATAGGGGGTTGGATCGTTAGATAATGCATACTCAGAATCCCGACTATGTCCATCTCCTTCTAAATATACAATCAGCAGGTTGTTTTTATTGGCTTGCGTTTTGGTTATATGGCTAAAAGTAGTGAGTGTAAAGAAATGAGTTGGAATACTTTGTCGTATAAATTGTTTTTCTTGGGCTGTTTGTAATACCTGATTTCTATATTCGCTTATATTTTCGTGTGTTAAAGGAGTGCATCCTGTGATCATAGTAAACATTGTCACTAATGTTAATTTTCTAAAAATACTTTGTTTAAGGTAAATAATATATTTCATCGTAAAGTGTTGATTCGTTTTTATAATTAATAAAATTAACTTTCTTTAGAGTGGCATCTATATATAGCTTAAATACACCAAAACAGGATACACTAGGGAATTATAATTAATAGTAAACAAAATAGGATCACAGTAGTATGTTTCAAAAAATAGTATGTATAACCACCAGAGTGGGTATGGTAGCAGGGGCTTTGTTGTTAAGTAGTGAACTAATAGCCAAGCAGATTGATCTCAATCCTACCAGAGAGGCTGCATGGGCAGCAGGTTTTTTCAATGAAAAAACAAGAGATGATTTTTTAACCACACCCCGTTTCCCAGGATTACCAGGTTATAGGCTGTCGACTGGGGGCGGCATTATGGGGTTAGAATGGCAAGTGTGCCCTTGTTCTAAAAATTGGCAATGGGGTATAGCTTATCGATATGATAGCACCGATTTAGATACGAATCAGCCGGTTGACTCTCATCCAGGGTTTGATCAAAATTTTGATAGTACGCGTGCCATTATTTATACTCGAATTGATTTTTGTAAGCCTGTTTATTTAACAGGTATGCTTTCAGTGGCCTTTAATCAATATAATATTTATCAAAATGTAGGAGAATTGCCTTATCCTGCTGTTTTTGGGGCATATGATGGATGGCAATGGAGTACTCAAGTAGAGTTAGGCTATAAATTGCGTTATTGTGGTTTTACTATTACCCCTGAATTATCGCTGCAATATTCTAATTTAAAACTAGACCGTTACGATTTGGTGAGTGCTGATGTATCGAATAATCAGTTGATAACCCCTATATCAGGTCAAAATGATAATGCTTTGTTCACTGGTTTTGATTTAAATATAGCCTATACCAACCAATTTCCAAAAGCACAGGTGAACCCTTATATTCATGCTGCAATTAATTATCAAACCATAGAAAATTCATTACAAAGTTTTACTGCAGGCAATGTATTGGGTGGGGGGAGTGCTTTTATTTACTTAGATTCTCCTGCTGCACGCACAAGTTATCAAGTAGGAGCAGGCATTGAGGTATTAGGAGATAAAAATGTAACGGTTGTGATGCGCTACGATTATACCGCAAGATCAGATGAAAATGATCATACTGTCTTACTTTCTATTAAACATGATTGGTAAACATACTCAAAAATGACAAATATTACTAAACGGTCTTTGGTTAAGCTTATTCTGGTTTCTACTTTCTTTATGGTTCCAGCCTCTACGTTTGGTGAAACTATTGTGAGTACGCCTACAGCGGTACCCCCCACTATTGTGGGGGATCTTACGATTACCAGTACTGGAAGTTTAACAAATTTAAGTGGAATAGATGTGGCGAGCAAGCTACGTAGAGAAGATATTCTTATTATTGATCCGAATAATATTAATCCAGCAGCTATTAATACAACGGGTGATGCTATTGCCGCCCTGTGGGATCATACTGAATTTTTGTGTACCGTTATTATTGGGGAAAATTCAACGGTACAAGCCGGTAGTATAGGTGTGGACGTCTCTGGAATTACTCTAGATCTCGCTAATAATGGCACGATAACTTCGTCTCATGATACAGTACACATTCAAGATTTGGCAGGATTCAAGAACATTATTAATACAAGCACGGGGCTTATGGAATCAACGGGCACTGGACATGTATTGAATATTGGGGGTGGGGGCAGTGGGACTTTAGTGAATAATAGTGGCATAATGAAATCTGCGAATGCAGATACCATTTTTCTTGGAGGTCCCATTACCATTACGAATGGCATTGTGAACTCCGGCACCATAACAGCAGGAGGCGTTGGTAATAATGCTCTTAACTTAGGGGGATCGTTTTCGAACATTACTTTTACTAATAATGCACCAGGGATAGTAAATGGAAATATTATCGTTACTAGTAATACGGACCTAAGTACACTAGGTAGTACAGTATTGATTATGAATGGTGGCACTATTAACGGTACTGTAAAAGAATTAGCAGGTTTTGGCGTTAGAGTTTTTGAGGTCAATGGTGGGACTATAACAGGAGGGATTGATTTATCCCTTGGACTGGACGCTGATATTATTCGGCAATCAGGCGGAACTATTGGTAATATATTGGGTCATACCGCTTTTAATCAGCAGTTATTTATATTAGGTCCCGTTACGACTGGTGGAACTATTACAAATTTGTCTTTTATTAATGTTCAAGATTCCTTTACTATTAACCATGCTATAACCAATCTTACAGATCTAAATATTCTTGCTAATGGGCTAGCTATTAATAATAGCTCTATTAATGTCGCAAACCTGGTAGCTATTGATCCAGGAGGTGTTTTTCAAGCCAACCCTACAGGGACTCTAATTTCTAATACGTTAAGTAATAATGGGACCTTAAATTTAAAAGTGCCTACTCCAGCGTCTAATGTTAATGTAAGCACAGCTAGTTATTCTCAATCTGCTGCTACTACTTCGGCTATGCTAGAGGTAGAAATTAAAGATAAATCAAATTTTGGGAATATGAATATTACAGGTCCTGCGATAACCGATGTAACCAATCGTTTATTAAAAATAGATGTCACCGGAACAGGATTAATTCGAAATTTAGATACTTTTAGAGTCGTTCATAATACAGGGACAGGTACTTTTGCGGGTTCATTTCTTCTGCTTGAGCCCTTGTTATCAACGATAAGATTTATCGATGTGAGCACGCGGAAAGATATCATTTTAGAAGCCCTTCGAACCCCTTTTGCGGATTTAACCACTTCGGATATTACGACCGCTCCTGCGCAGGTGATTGACGAGATTATTAATTCTGGTGTGCCTTTAAGCCCTAGTTTTGAGGCATTTGTGATTGCTTTAGACGGTCTTTCTCCAGCCGAGATTAATACCGCTTTAACAACGGTTGTGCCTCAATTTGATGGAGGCTTGGTTCAATTAAGTCATACTCTTCAAAAAAATGTTTTTAATGGGATTGGTCAATACATTGATGAACATAGGCCCTTAGCTGCTCTGATTCCCTGTTATGTTGCCGGAGATGTAGGACTGGGCCGAGAAAATGGATTTGTTTATAGCCGAGGCAATTGGGGTAAAGTTTTTGCTTCTCGTGCCAGCCAACAGGAGCAACAAGTCAGTGCTGGATATGATTTAGATAATGTTGGTTTTATTTTGGGCTATGATCAATATTGTTCTGATAGAGTGCTCTTAGGAGGCGCGTTAAGCTATGCTACAGGGGAAGTTCGCTCCAAAGCAACTTCAGCTAGCCGACAAGAAGTAACGAGTTTTCAAGTCACAGGATATTCTACTTTTGATTATAAAGGCCCAGGATATCTGGATGTGATGGGTGCAGTGAGTTTTAATGAATATAATTCAACCCGTAATATAGTAGCGGGATCTTTTTTTAGTACTGCTTTAGGACAATTTAATTCTTGGCAATATGGGGTAAATTTAGAATCCGGATATCGTTTTTCTTATGGCAAATATCGTATTATTCCAGTAGGTCGCTTATTATATTCTTATTTACAGATTGATAATTATACTGAAACAGGGGCAGGCGGCTTAAATTTATCAGTTGTCAATAAGAACATTCAAGAAGGCGTAACGGGTATTGGGATTAAATTTAATTCCACGAATTACTACCAAGCAGCGGCTTATGTTCCTGAATTTCGATTTAATATTTTGTATGATTGGATTGCTGATGGGCAGGTAATGACTTCCGATTTTCTTGAAGGAGGGAGTCCATTTATTACCAATGCAATTAGGCCTAATCCTTGTACTTATAATGTAGGATTAAGTTTTACAGCACTTGCACAGTCAGGTCTGGTGTTAGTACTTAATTATGATGTAGATATAAATAAAGGCTATGTCAATAATAGTGTCAGTATGAAATTTCGTTATGAATGGTAAGGATGATTAAAAACAATGTATAGTACTGCTAAACACTCTTTAACACAACTTATTATTAGTTCAACCTTGTTTGCGTGCGTGACAAGTTATGCAGCAGGTCCTACAGCGGTTACTACGGTTGTTACTGTACCTCCTACCTTTGATACCACAACAAAAGGCGAGATTACGATTAGCGCAACGGGTGCATTAACCGGGACAACGGATGCTATTACGGTTAATTCTGATGCTGCGAAGATTACGATTGATGCTAACAATGCTAGTAGCATAGCCCCCAATGCAATTCAAGTTATTGGAAGTAGTGGGATTTTGGTAAAGCCTGCAGGTACCAATGCCACCATTACGGTGGGGTCTGGTTCAACTATTACCAGTAGCATCAATCCAATCCTAATGAATTCAACGGGTACGGGCTTGACAAATAATGGATCCCTTATTGCCACGGGAGGAGATAGCAGCGTATATTTTTTTAATTCAAAGACTTCTAGTCTGATTAATACTGGGACCATTGAATCCAAGACGACAAGCAATGCGGTCACGGTATTTGGGGGAAGCGGAGTCACTATTAATAATAGTGGAGTCATTAAATCTTTAACGGGTAGTGGAATTGTACTTGAAAATAACACGAATGCCGTGAGTATAGTCAATACTGGTTCAATTACTACAACGAATGCAGAAGCCATTAATGCATCCGCTGGCAGTGCGCTTAGTGACGGATTATTCAATTCAGGAACGATTACTGCCGGAGGCTTCAATAATGCCATTAATTTTGGTGCAACCACCAAGAATATTACTATCACCAATAATGCAGCAGGGACTATTACAGGAGATGTGATGCTCAGCAGTAATGCGCTCCCAGGTACGGTGTTAATTATGAATGGCGGCACTATTAATGGAGAAGTGATAGGATTAGCCGCTGCTGGAGCGAGAACTATTATTGTAAATAGTGGAACCATTACCAATGGAATTGATTTATCGGTTAGTACGAAGGCAGATACTATCAAGCAATTTTCTGGCAGTATTGGCGATATTACTGGTAGTTCAGGCACTATGCAGAATTTATTTATATTAGGTCCCGTTGCTACAGGAGGAGCTATTAGTAATATAGATAATATTAAAGTGACTAATACAGGGGCTTTTAGAGTTGAGCACATAACATCTAATGCTATGAATCTTCTTGTTCAAGGGGGTGCGGTAGTCAATGATAGTGATATTACCAGTGCAAACGTTCTTCTAGATCTAGGAGGGAGTTCTTTTCTTAATAGAGGCTCGCTCATAGGAAAGACATTAACTATTAATGCAGGCGCTACTTTTCAAGATAACACTTTAGCCACAGCGGTATTTTCAGGTCTGGTTGTCAATAATGGTCATTTGATTTTACAACCTCGCTCCTACCCTAGCCCTAATGTGACTGCCGGTAGTTATACGCAGGGTGCTACTGGTAGGCTTGAAACACAGATTACCGATAAAAATAATTTTGGGCAATTGAAAGTCAATGGCCTAGCAACAGTTGATGGTAATTTGAAAGTATCGTTAACAGGTAGTGGTTTTGTTCAAGATGGTGATCAATTTGTGGTGATAGACGCAGCAGGCGTTATTGGGGGGGCTATCAATGTTGTTCAGCCTACTTCTCAAACCTTGAGGTTTGGCCAAATTGTCGATCCGGGTAATATTACGTTGGAAGCCGATCGTATTTCTTTGTTTTTGCCTCTTGCCGATTCTCCTATTACTCAAGGACCTGCTGCAGTATTGGATAGTTTTTTACCTAATCCTAGTGATCCAGGTATTCGATTAGTCATTGGTGCATTAGATGCCCAATCTAATGTGAATCCAGGATTACTTACCTTAGTCCCTCAATTTGATGGGGGTACTATTCAATTAACGCATGATATTTTTAAACATACATTGAATGATATTGGACGTTATTTAGATGAACATAAACCCTTAGCGTCTTTAATCCCTTGCTATACTGCAGGCGATGTGGGTATGGGAAGAGGCAATGGTTTAGTGTTGAGCCGTGGAACATGGTCTAAAATTTGGGGATCATGGGCGAAACAATTACCTCAAGATTTTAGTGATGGATATGAATTAGAATCAATAGGCCTGATTGTTGGGTATGATCAATATTGCTCCGATAGAATCGTTATAGGGGGAGCGATGAGTTATGCATCTGGAGCTGCGTTATCCAAAGCTCCTTCAGGTAGTGAACAAAAGGTTAAAAGTTTTCAATTAACAGGGTATTCTACTTATGACTATGCAGGGCCAGGCTATTTAGATGTGATGGCAGCAGTGGGTTTTAATGAATATGAATCAACAAGAAATATTCTTATTGGTCCTTTTAGCAGAACCGCACTTGGAGATTTTACCGGCTGGATTTATGGGGTTAATTTAGAATCCGGGTATCGTTTTTCTTATGGTAAATATCGGATTATACCCATTGGCAAATTAAGATACTCTTATTTACAACTTGATAATTACACAGAAACGGGAGCGGGTGGTTTAAATTTATCGGTGGTGAATAAACCTATTGAAGAAGGGGTTACCAGTATTGGTATTAAATTCAACTCAACGAGCTTCTATCAAGAAGCGACTTATGTTTCTGAATTTCGATTTAATATTGAGTATGATTGGATGGCCAATGCTGCCTTTACTACCTCCGATTTTGTATCGGGTGGGCCTGCTTTTGTTACTCAAGGGGTTCAACCTGGTCCTTGTACCTACAATCTAGGGATAAGTTTTAATGTATTGGCCAATTCAGGCCTGATGTGTGTGCTAAGTTATGATGTGGATTTAAAGGCAGGTTTTTTTGAGCAGACCGCTGCTATGAAAATTCGATATGAGTGGTAACATGGCAAGTTACCTGGTATACTTAGTCTATGGATAGTGAAAATAAAAAATTTTTAGAATGGCTTGCACAAGAACGCAGTACTCAGGGAGTTAAAAAACCCGCTCACCTCACACGCGCTCAGGTTGAAGAATTAGAAAAATTAGATATAGAAGATAGATTATTCGTTGCAATTTTATTGAATTCAGAAGAAATCGTGGATAATTTATTGAAAGTAGGAGCCGATCCTAATGCAACTAATAAAAAAGGAACGACTATTTTACAACTAGCCTTAGCCTTTAAACGCAAAGAGATTGCCCAGCTATTATTAGATTATGGCGCTCAGCCTAGCGTTATTCACAAACCTCCAAAAAATAAATCTTGAATTCAAGTACGCTCAAAAAAAGATCTTAATGGATCGTGTGTCATAGTTTCTTCAAGATTATTGTAATACTCTGTATCGGCGTTGTTGTATAAAAAACGAATGGCACTGAAATAAGAAAATAGTTCTGATTTTTTCATCATATTTAAGCCGCTGCCTCGATCTTAAAGTGTAGAGGAAGTTTTTTAACTTCTAGTTTTGCACAATCTATTGTAGGGGCCGGTCACCGTGCCGGCCCAGTATGGATAT
>CANJXG010000037.1 GCA_947478905.1 Coxiellaceae bacterium | reverse complement strand
TTAAGCTCTCATATGACATGTATTATCTCCTGTGTTAAGCCGCCAAGCCACACAGCGACATTTTACATGTCTATTACAAGAGCACTAAATCGAACGGCCAAGCCTGGATAGTCTCACTGGTCAAACCAGTGGCTTACTTATCAATGAGTTATAAAACTCAATAATTTTTCAATAAATTAGTTGTATTTTAAAACAGGCGATAGTACACTAATCTCCATGCGCTGTAGTATAAGTGCAGATTTATTTAAAATCTAAATATTAATACAAGGAATCCTATAAAAATGAATACAAAAAATGACACTTTAACGGAATTATCAGAAGACCTATTAAATCAAATTAGTGGCGGTAAAGACAATAAAGAAAAACAAGAAAAACAAGAAAAACAAGATCGAAAGGATACAATGGAACGTTACGTTGATTTTTTAATTAATTATGATTAATAGGATTAAAATCCTACTCTTAACTTTCATTATTAGTGGTCTGCCCAACACTGCATTAGCACGTTGGGCAACTTATCAAGATGCAGGTATAGAACAAGAATATATAAAACAAAACATCCATATCTATAAAGATAATAGTTCTATTAGCATATACGAAATACAAGCAAAAATATTAAAAGAGGAAAGTAAATCAGATTGGGCTCAATACAAACACGAATACAATAGTATTACTAATACTGTAAAAGTTATAAAAGCAAATACAATCAATAATAATAAAACTTATGATGTCAAGCCTCATGACATTTATCACAAGGACATTGCCAGTGACTCTGGATCATTTGATTCCCAAAAACAAATAATCATTCCTTATCCTAATGTTGAAATTAATTCAACTGTTTATTTAAAACTTAAAACCATTAGAAACAAAAACTCATTTTCAAAATATTTTGCAAGATATTTTTCTTTTGGTGAAGATTATACAAAATTATCTTCTATCTATATCACTTCTGAAGTACCTTTATATATCAATATCTATGATCCCGAAAAAGTTCTAACTATTACTCAAAAAACTAAAAAAATAAAAAACAAAACATGGTATTTAATTAATATAGAACAAAAGCAACCTTTATATAAAGAAATAATAGATGAAAATTTAATAATATTTAATCCTAAACATCGGCCTATAGTATGTGTCGCATCCATGGAAAATGAAATACATGATTATAACGCTTTAGCTGCGCACTACCAAAACATAAAAAAACAAAAATTACCTATTTTATACAAAAATATTGCAGATATTGCTAGCACAAAAAATACCCTTACAGAAAAAATCAACACCGTAACTTCTTTATTATCTGAAAAAATTACGTATTTATCAGATTGCCGCACTTTCAAGGAAGGTAGAATTGCGCGACCATTAGAGCAAGTTGCTAATAGCCGACTAGGAGATTGTAAAGATTTTTCAATGGCAACCTCAGTCATATTAGAATCTATTGGAATTCCTTCTAATATTGCCCTAGTCTACCGCGGAGAATTAGCCTTACCCGCACCTGATATCTTATCAAGTTCTCCCTGGGATTCTAATCATGCCATTGTAAAAGTAAACCTTCCTACAGGCCCCTTATGGATTGATCCTACTAATTTTGTAAGTTCAACACATTTGTTCCCGGATATTGCAAACAGACGAGCTATAGTATTGGAAGTGAATAATTCTCATTATGAAAACATCCCCCCCATAAAAGCGATAACACAAGGATCTCTCAGGCGTGCTACTTGGAATATTGATAAAAATTCCCAAGCACATATTACAGGTTCAATAGAATTTTACGGTATAGCGGCTAGACATTTTAGCGGTGCCGCCAAAAAACATTCAGAACACTATATTAAAAATAGTGTTTTGCAAATGTTAGGCAATAATCAAATGCCAATTGTAAACTATGATATAGGACTGCCAGATTTACATTCTACCATCGTAAAAGATCTATTATTTAAATATAATATTACCGCTGAATTTGCTAGCTTAAAAACCAATTCAGGAAAAGCCATGCCTCTTATGTTTAGTGTAGCAAAAAGATTAATGACTAAAAAAGAAGCGGTATCTGATCTTTATTTAGGAAGCCCTCAAATTATTGAGGATTATCTCACATTAAATAATGTTAAACCAATTGCAAAATATTCTTTAAATTGTCATATTGAGTCTCCTTGGGCTAATATTAGCCGAGAGGTACATTATGAAAACAATCAAGCAATAATACATCATAAATTAGAAATTAAAAAAAGCTGGATTGAGGCTGAGCAATTTAAATCAGATATTTATCAAAAACTACAACGAGATCTTGAACAAAATTTTAATAGCGGTGCTGCACTTGTTTTTAATTGACCCTCCTAATTGCTCGTCACTGGCAAGATAAACCGTATAATCGCGCCTCCCTCTTTTGCATTTTCAGTCCAAATGCTTCCGCCATGCGCATCAATAATTTTTCTACAAATAGACAAGCCCAACCCAAGTCCTTTGTGAGGTCTAAGCATTGTGCCACGATAAAATTTTTCAAAAATTTTATCTGCCTCTTCTGGGACAATGCCAGACCCATGATCTCGCACACTGATAATAATTTTATTATCTTCTAATGCCGCTTCTATTATAATCACTGTATTAGCAGGAGAACATTGAATCGCATTATCAATGATATTAATAAACACTTCTTGTATCAAGAGCGCATCGAGGTTTATTTTAGGAAAATATTCTGGAACATTAATCTGAATTTCTTGATCTTTCCATTTATCTTTTTCTATTTTGATTATATTTTCAAGCAAGATTTTAATAGAACAGGGGTTTTTTTGTAAAGCTAATGATCCTATCTCTAAGTAAGTAATTTTAAAAAGATTATTGATAAGCTGATCCAATTCTTGGTTTTGGACTTCTAGATTATCTCCTAAATCTTTAATTTGAATGGGCGTTAATTTATAATGTGCGTCTTTGATAGTCTTAATAAGTGCAAATATTGCAGCCAAAGGCGCTCTTAAATCTTGTGAAACATATTGCAGTAATGCACTACGAATACGATCTATTTCTAATTGCAACTCCATTTGTTTTTTTTGCTCGTAAATACTATCTGATTCTAGTATCAAGGCAATCTGTTTGGCACACGCTTGTAATAATCCAATTTGTTCAGGAGTCAATAAATTAGATTCAAAAGGATGCACTCGTAACACTCCCAAAGTATTTTTAGACCCTAACAAAGGTACATATAAAGAATCTGACAAATGTAATGTATTGGTACCTAATCCAGCCATTTGTCCTAATTTACAAACCCAATGAGCAATACTTTTTTCTTTTTCAGTTAAGATTTTTTGAGGCCCTGTCTGTGTTAAAACAACCAGATCCTCTTTTTCAGAAATTAATGCTAAAATTTTACTATTGAAAATTCTAGCAAGATAGGTTACTGCAGCTTCTAAAATTTTTTCTCTTCCCACTACATTAGCTAATTGATGATTTAACTCATACACAGCAATTCTTTGATGTTCTAAAAAATGAGTAGCTTCATTTTGCTGTTGTATAGAAGATTTTAAACGGCTAATCACTTGTGCAACAATACAAAAAATAATAAAAGTTAACAAGTATTCTGTATACTGAGTTTGAGGACTAAAAATAATAACATAGGCTATAACACTTAACGTTGCAGCTACTATAGCTGGGCCCATCATCCCTAATGCAGCCACTGCTATCACGCCTAAAAAATACAGCATTAATACATTACTCAAACTTGAAAATCCAATAAAATTCAAACCAATACCTAACGCAGTTGTTAATATCACTACAGAAATAGCCATCAAATACCCTTTCCAATCCTGCCATTTCCATAATGAAACTTTAGAATTTGGAATAGATAACGTTTCATGTTGCAACCCTACAGGCTCTCCCATAGTATCACTTACAACATACACATTAATAGTTCCACTGTAGTGTATAATTTGATCTGCCAATCGTGTGGAAAACCAATCCTTCCAAGATGTAGAGGTTCGTTTTTTAATAACAATCAAAGTAATATTATTTTCAAGTGCAAACTCAATGAGTGCTTTAGCAATATTGGAGCTATTGATAATATGCGTTTTTGCACCTAAATATTCAGCAAAGCGCAAATTCTGTATTGCACCCGCTTGCTGCTTGGATAATGCTGCATTGTTTGGAGAAGCAACATGCACCGCTATCCATTGTGCTTTAAAACGGGTCGCAAGCTGTTTTCCAATACGAATCAATTTTGTTGCCTCAGGAGAAGCACTTACGCATACTAAAATATTTTCTTTGGTTGACCAACCTTCTTTGATCCCTTCATGTTTTCTATAAGATACTACTTCTGCAGCAACATGCTCAGCAGCCACTCGTAATGCTAATTCACGCAATGCAATTAAATTGATTTTTCGAAAAAAATGGTTCTTCGCTTTTTGCGCATTTTCATGAAAATAGACCTTGCCAGCTTCTAATCTTTTTAATAAATCTTCTGGCGACAAATCAACTAATTCAATAGAATTAGCTAACTCTAGCATTGAATCTGGAATGGTTTCTTTAATAGGCGCATGAATTAATTCAGATACTTTATCACTTAAACTTTCAATATGCTGAACATTCAAGGTGGTATACACATCTATACCACGATCTAAAAGCTCTTTAATATCTTGCCAGCGCTTTTCATGACGTAAACCCGGCATATTAGTATGTGCCATCTCATCCATTAAAATCAAGGAAGGTGAACGCCGCAACGCTGCATCTAAATCAAATTCTAATAATTTTTTATCCCGATAGGTTACGGTTTGTTTTGGTAGAATTTCAAATCCTTTTAATAAGCTATTCACTTCGTTACGGCCATGCGTTTCCACAATCCCTACTATTACATCCAAACCTTGTGAACGTTGTTCTAAAGCATCTTGTAACATTGCATATGTTTTGCCAACGCCCGGGGCGGCACCTAAATACACTTTTAATTTTCCTCTTTCCGATCGTAACTGAGCTTCTTTAATACGACCTAAAATTTTATCAGGGTCTTCTCTATTTTTTGTCATAAGGTATCCAATGCATAATTTAACTGCACTACATTTATACGAGGCTCTCCCAAAATTCCTATCGTTCTATTTAACGTTAATTTATAAATCAATGTATTAATAGTATCTTCTGGAAGATGACGTATGCTGGCAATACGTTTTACTTGATAGAATGCCGCTTGAGGACTAATATGAGGGTCAACCATACTCGCTGAGGTGAATAGAAGATCATTGGGTATTAATGCTACAGGTTCATACCGATGTAAATCATTTATACGATCGCCTACGCTTTTAACTAAAAGTGGACTAGAAGGCGGCAAGGCTTCGCGGATTGGTCTTCCCCAAAAATACTCTGGCTTACTAAAAGTTTGTCCTATTAATATAGAACCTACTACTTTATTATTTTTATAATCTGTTATTAAACTTCCATTAGCTTTGGCTGTAAAACATAATTGCGCTAATCCAGTGACTACGAGTGGATAGACAACCCCCGTTAATAACGTTAATAGTCCTATTAGAATAGATCCTGTTTTTAAATATTGTTTCATATGGCTATTATATATCCTAATAATAAATCAATTATTTTAATCCCTATAAAAGGAACTATTAACCCCCCTAATCCATAGTACAATACGTTATGACGTAATAATCGAGCAGCAGACCATGAATGATAGGGTACGCCTTTTAAGGCTAATGGAATTAATGCAACAATAATTAAAGCATTAAAAATAATAGCGGATAAAATAGCGCTCTGCGGGGTCTTCAATTGCATGATATTTAAAACATTTAAAGCTGGATACGTAGTAGCAAAAGCGGCTGGTAGGACCGCAAAATACTTTGCCAGATCAGTTGCAATACTAAAGGTAGTAATAGCCCCTCGAGTCATCAACAATTGTTTTCCTAAAGCCACAATTTCAATTAGTTTTGTAGGATTAGAATCTAAATCAATTAAATTACCTGCTTCTTTTGCAGCTTGTGTGCCTGTATTCATAGCTACTGCCACATCAGATTGGGCAAGTGCTGGCGCATCATTTGTGCCATCTCCCATCATGGCCACTAGATGCCCCTGGGCTTGCAATTGACGAATTAAGTTTAATTTATCTTCTGGGGTCGCTTGCGCCAAAAAATCATCTACACCTGATTCTGCAGCAATCGCAGCGGCTGTAAGCGGATTATCGCCCGTTACCATAATCGTTTTAATACCCATACCACGTAATTTTGCAAAACGTTGCGCAATGCCACCTTTAATAATATCTTTAAGGTAAATAATCCCCAAAACAGATTTTCCTTGAGCCACTAACAGCGGCGTACCGCCCTTGCGAGCAATATTGTCTGCAATTATTTTAGCAGATTCTGGAAAAACTCCGCCCAATTGTGTGACATATCGCTCAATAGCGCTCATAGCCCCTTTACGAATTTGCCTGTTAGCTAAAGTGGCTCCGCTCATTTTTGAATGTGCCGAAAAAGGAATAAAAGTAATCCCTAATTTTATAATTTCACGTTCTCGCAATCCATATTTTTGTTTAGCCAACACAACAATACTACGACCTTCTGGGGTTTCATCTGCCAAAGAAGCTAGCTGCGCTGCATCTGCTAAGATTTCTATACTCACGCCTTCAATGGGAATAAACTCAATAGCTTGCCGATTCCCTAATGTGACTGTTCCAGTTTTATCTAAAATTAATATATCCACATCTCCTGCTGCTTCCACAGCATGGCCTGACAAAGCAATGACATTGGCTTGCAGCATTCTATCCATTCCAGCTATACCAATAGCCGATAATAAAGCACTAATAGTGGTAGGTGCTAAACACACAAATAATGCGACTAACCTAGGAATGCTCACTACGGTATGTTCAGAAATTTCCAATGCATCAACCGTGTATAAAGAAAAACACACTAAAGTAGAACAGACTAATAAAAAAATAATGGTTAAGACGGCTAATAAAATAGTCAGCGCCAATTCATTGGGTGTTTTTTGACGTTGAGCACCTTCTACTAATGCAATCATTTTATCTATAAAAGACTCTCCTGGATTGGACGTGACTCGTATAAGTAACCAATCTGAAAGTACTTGAGTGCCTCCTGTGACGCTACTTCTATCTCCCCCACTTTCTCGAATAACAGGTGCACTCTCCCCTGTGACTGCACTTTCATTCACAGAAGCAATTCCCTCAATGACTTCTCCATCACTAGGAATAAAATCTCCTGTTTCCACTAATACAATGTCATCCATTCTTAACTGCTCAAAAGGAATAAGCGTTATTTTTGAATCTGGTGTAGGCTTTGAGAGTTTTTTAGCTTGCAATACTCGACGTGATTCACGCAAACTTTGCGCTTGTGCCTTCCCTCTGCCTTCGGCAATAGTTTCTGCAAAATTAGAAAAAAAGATAGTAATCCATAACCATACGGTTAAAGGGCCAATAAACCATAACTCCATACCCAATAAAAAACGTTGAATAAAAATACCTGCCATTAATAAGGTGGCTATATACACTGCAAAAATAACAGGATTACGAAATTGTTGCCTTGGAGATAATCTAGCAAATGCCATCCAAACAGCCGCTAGAAAAACAGTGGCATGCTTCTGTGAGGCCTTTTTAAACATGATATTTTCTCCACAACTCAAGCTGTTCGACAAAAGGACCTAGTGCTACGGCAGGAAAAAAAGACAAAATAGAAATAGTAATAATTATAAAAAAAAGAAAACTCATAAACAAAGGGGTATGCGTTTCAAAAGTCCCTGCACTTATAGGGATTATTTTTTTATTTGCTAAGGAACCGGCAATAGCTAATATGCAAATAGCAGGCACATATCGTCCAATGAGCATCGCAAAGCCTCCCAATATATTATAGAAATCTGTATTCATATTAAGGATGGCTAAACTACTTCCATTGTTACTGCACATAGAAGAAAAAGCATACAATATTTGTGTAAATTGATGTGACCCTCTTTGACTAGAAATAATTTGCACATGTTCTACCTGCATTATTACTGTAATTGCCGTGCAAAGCAGGACTACTAAAGGCATGATTAATAGAAAAACAGAGGCCATTTTCATTTCAAATGCTTCAATTTTTTTTCCTAAATATTCAGGGGTTCGGCCTACCATTAAGCCTGCAATAAATATTGTAATCATCAAATAAATGAGCATGCCATACAGCCCTGAACCCACCCCACCAAATATAACTTCTCCAGTTTGTATCAACCATAATGGAATTAATCCACCCAATGGGGTATACGCATCTTGTGCTGCATTTAAAGCGCCATTTGAAGAGGCAGTAGTAATAACAGAAAATAAAGCAGAATTAACGACGCCAAAGCGTGTTTCTTTTCCTTCCATATTACCGCCCCTGGGCACCATCTCTGTTCCATACCTTTTATCGACTGCAAAATTACCTTGTTGTTCAAAACAAACTGTTATGAATGAACAAAAAAGGGTCGTCAATACCATCACGGATAAAATAGCCCATCCTTGTCTTTTATCTTTTACCATTAAACCAAAAGTATAACAAAGAGAAGCAGGGATTAATAAAATCGCTAACATCTCTAGAAAATTAGATAAAGGCGTTGGATTTTCAAAAGGATGTGCTGAGTTGGCGCAAAAAAAACCGCCCCCATTGGTCCCTAATTGTTTAATCGCAACCTGAGAAGCAACGGGTCCCATTGGAATACTAAGAGGGGCTTCAGATTCAATAGAATACACAGGGTGATCCGCCTTAAAATTTTGAATCACTCCTTGAGAAACTAATACCATAGAAAAGAGCAAAGACAACGGTAATAAAATATACAGTATACTGCGAATCATATCGACCCAAAAATTCCCCAAATTAGTACCCAGTTGGCCTTGGATACCTCGTATTAATGCTATTAATACGGCCATACCGGTTGCAGCAGATAAAAAATTTTGTACCGTCCATGCTAATGTCTGCGTCAAGTAACTCATTGTTGTTTCCGCGACATAAGGCTGCCAATCCGTGTTTGTTGTAAAACTAATTGCTGAATTAAAAGCCAAGGCTGGTTTTAAGGATGCAAAATGGTGTAGATTAAAAGGTAAATAAAACTGCAACCGCACAATCATATAGGCTGTTAGTAAGCCTAACGCATTAAAACAGAGCATGGCTCCGGCATATTGCTTCCAGTCCATTTTTTGATCTTTATCAATACAGGCTAGCCTATAAATAAAACGCTCTACTGGTGCACCTATTTGATTTAAAGCACAAGGCTTCCCCTGATAAATCTGTGCCATATACCATCCTAGCGGCTTAACGCACACGAGTAGTACTATAAAATATACTCCTATTTGAGCAACCTCAATCCCAGTAAGTGACATCTACCTATTCCTTATATAATAATTGAATATAATAATTGAATATAATAATTGAATATAATAATTGACAAGCATTAAAATAATTCTGGCTTAAATAAAACGACCAATAAATAAATAATCAAAGCGAAGGTTAATACACCTGCAATCCAAAAAAGACTCATAATGAACCCTGCAATAAAAAATCAAAAAATTGAATAAGAAGCCAGCAACTGCCAAAAAATAATATAGTTATCAGAATAAATATAATGTCCATCATAAATAATACACCGCTCCTGTAATCTCTAGGGCTCTGCTTGTTTTCATTTTAGATGTTTATTGGCTGATTCGTATTTTGGCATCTATGTAAAAATAGAGTAGAATAATGCCTTAAGTCATTTTTTAAGATAAATATAGGAGAATATAATGGCTAACAAAGGCAATAAAGATGTTAAGAAAAATATCAAAAAGGCACCTGAAAAAACATTAAAGGAAAAACGCGCAGAAAAAAAAGCAAAAAAAGATGCTAAATAACCTAAGCAATTAAAAAATATTAATTTCCAGCTCAGTCTGAGCTGGAATATAAGAGAATATACACGTTTGCGCTTGTGCTTGACAGCATTTTTTAAATATAGTCTAATGGAATTATAGATGTAATTATATAACTGGTAGACAACTTACTAATGCTGTTTTAATATAAGGTGCCAACATGAAAAAATATCATAATAATAGACTGTTCAGCCTTTTCTCTAAGTTTAAAAACGCTTTTAAAAAAAGCGCATCTACACTTATACCTAAACTAAGCAAAACAAAGAAGTTTGAATGTACTCACAATAAACCCGTCACTCTACCTTATAGTATACCTAGTATATCTGATAATAAAAACAGAAATAATATGAAGATGGGTATACAAATAGAAACGATAGAAATAATAGAGGGTGAACAGGACAGCAGTGATATTGTTATTATTAAATTATCTAATCCTCAAATGAGGTTAGACTCTCAAGATAATTGCGATATAGACTCTTTTGACAAACAGCTGAATAATGTCCTTATGCCTTTTCCCTCCAGCACTCGCATTCATTAATGCTGTCTATAAAAAATATAAATCTTAGTATACGGGATCAATAATGACACAAAACCAGTTTCAATTATTTAAAGAGCGTCGCTTCTTACCTTATTTTATAACCCAATTTTTAGGCGCATTTAACGATAATATTTTTAAAACCGCCCTCATCATTTTAATTACTATGACCTTCACTTCAGCTAATCAACAAAAATCGGATTTTTTGGTGAACATTAGCTCAGGTCTCTTTATTCTACCCTTTTTTTTATTTTCCGCCACAGCAGGACAGCTCGCGGATAAATTTCATAAATCAGCTTTAATTCGTTATATCAAATTTTCAGAAATTGTTATCATGGCCCTAGGGGGTATCGCTTTTTATTTTCAAAATATTCCCCTCTCCATTATGGTTTTATTTCTCATGGGCACACACTCTACTTTTTTTGGTCCGATTAAATATAGCATATTACCGCAATATTTAGATGAACCTGAATTAGTGGGCGGCAATGGCTTAGTTGAAATGAGCACTTTTTTTGCTATCTTACTAGGGACTATTTTAGCTGGGATCTTAATTAATATTCAGCCCTGGGGTACCTTATTTATAACCTTATGCACACTCACCATTGCAATTTTAGGATGGATTGCGAGTTTATTCATTCCAAAAACTAAAAGAATCCAACTAGCCAGTAATTTAAAAATTAATTGGAATCCAATCACTGAAACCTGGAATATCCTTAAAATTGCACCTAAAAAACGAACTATATTTCTATCGATTTTAGGCATATCTTGGTTTTGGTTCTATGGTTCGGTATTTATCGCTCAAATACCAAATTATACGATACATTATTTAAATGGTAATGCACAAGTCATGACCGTGTTGTTAAGTTTATTTTCAATTGGAATTGGTTTAGGATGTCTTTTGTGTGAAAGACTCTCCGGACATAAACTTGAAATTGGCTTAGTTCCCCTTGGGGCTATTGGCTTAACTATTTTTGGGGCTGACATGAGCTTTGCTCATGCTCCCTTAGCTGCAGTACCTAGCCTCCCTATAGGGGCATGGGAATTTTTAAGTAATTCTGCCAATTGGCACCTTTTAATTGATTTAGTATTCATCGGACTATTTGGTGGATTTTATATCGTCCCCCTATATGTCATCATTCAGTCTCGCTCGCGCGCTAAAATTCGCTCGCGCGTTATCGCTGCTAACAATATTATTAATGCTATTTTCATGGGCGCAGCAGCCATTCTAGCCATTGCCTTGCTTCAGATAGGGTGCTCTATTCCCCAATTATTTTTATTAGTTGCATTACTAAATGCATGTGTAGCACTCTATATTTTTTCTCTGTTACCTGAGTTTGTGATTCATTTTATTGTGTGGGTATTCATTCATACTTTTTATAGAGCAACCTATAAAGGTCTTGAAAATGTTCCCAAAAATGGACCCTACATTTTAATTTGCAATCATGTGAGTTTTTTGGATCCCCTCATTATTATGGCTGGACTTCGAAGACCTATTCGTTTTGTGATGGACGCGAACATCTTTGAGCAACCCTTCATTAAGTTTTTCTTTAAAACCATGCGCTGCATTCCTATTACTTCAGCCAAAGAAAATGCCGCTGTCAAAGAACAAGCTTTTCAAGCTGTTTCTCAAGCTTTAAGCAAAGGAGAGATTATTGGTATTTTTCCAGAAGGTGGACTCACCAAGGATGGCCAACTTCAAACCTTTAAACCTGGTATTGAACGGATTATTCAACATAATCCTACTATCATTATTCCTATGGCTCTGCAAGGTTTATGGGGTAGCTTTTTTAGCCGTAAACATGGTAAGGCAATGTTTCATCTTCCAAGGCGATTTTTATGGTCTAAAATTACATTATTAGTTGGTAAACCTATCTCTCCTGCATCAGTCACCCGCCATGATCTGGAATCAATAGTAAAAGAGCTCAAAGGAGATATACCCTAAATCTTAATCGAGCCACTCTATTGGCACAGGCCGCCCTTCTTGATTAATAGCTACAAAAGTAAACACCCCTTTAGTGACTTGATGCGTGGCGTTATCTTTGTGTCTTTGAACCCAAACTTCGACATTGATACTAATAGAAGTCCTCCCTTTTTTAGCAACTTGCGCATAGCAACTGACCAAATCTCCCACAAAAATGGGTTTCATAAAGACCATGCTATCAATAGCAACGGTAGTCATATGCTGACGCGCATAATAATGTGCTAATACTGCACCGCCTAAATCCATTTGAGAGACAACCCACCCGCCAAACATATCACCATAAGTATTGGTATCTGCTTGCATCGCAATAGTGCGAATGACTAATTCTCCATTGACCTGATCTGGTTTCATTAACATTGAATATTTTTCCTTATTGTGACTAATATGCGATATAATTAGTGTAATCTAATTACTACTCTTTAGGATGCTTTTCTTGTTTTTCAACCGATCTAAAAATTATCGTCCTCAAAAAGCATCTGCTCATAACACTCGTATTAAGTGGATTGTCTGGCTTTTAATCCTTATTATACTAGGCATTGGATCTCGTTTGCTTTTTTTGCACGTCTGCGCCAAACCTTTTTTACGAAAACAAGGGGATGCACGTACTTTACGAACCGTCTCTATTCCATCGTATCGAGGTCTCATTATGGACCGACGAGGAACCCCTCTTGCAGTAAGCACCCCAATGGACTCGGTATGGATTAATCCTCAACTGTTCCATCCTAGCGCAGCACAAATCCTCACTATCAGTAAAATTATATCGTTAACTCCTGAAAGTGTTATACAAAAATATAAACAAAACCCAACTAAAAGTTTTATTTATTTAAAACGAGGTATCAACCCTGTTTTATCAAAACAACTCCAAGAATTAAAAATAAAAGGGTTAAGCATACAACGTGAATTTCGTCGCTTTTACCCGTCCGGAGAATCTGTTTCGCAATTAATTGGTTTTACTAATATTGATGATCAAGGACAAGCTGGATTAGAACTGAGTTACAATACTGTTTTAAAACCCATTCCTGGCAAAAAGAAAGTATTAGAAGATCAACTGGGACATTGGATTAAAGACATTGATAACATCCAAGTGCCTCGCTCAGGACAAGATCTCCACCTAAGCATTGACCTACGTATACAGTCTTTAGCGCTCAGAGAATTAAGCAACGCAATTAAAAAGTATGGCGCTAAATCAGGTACACTCATTATGCTGGATATAGAAACAGGTGAAATCTTAGCCATGGTAAGCGCGCCTTCTTTTAACCCTAATAATTTACATGAGCGAAAAGGATCCAAGGTTCGTAATCGTGCTTTAACCGATCAATTAGAACCGGGCTCAACCATAAAAACATTTACATTAATGAGTGCGTTAGAAAGTGGACAATTTTTACCTAACACTATTATTGATACCAATCCAGGGTATTATAAAATTGGTCACAATATCATTCGAGAAATAGAAAATAAAAATTTAGGTCTGATATCGGTAGAAGATATTTTAGTAAAATCGAGTCAAGTCGGGATTAGTAAAGTGACCTGGGCTCTGCCTCCTATAAATCTTCTCAATACATTTAAAAAATTAGGATTAGGGGTTGAAATTTATACCGCATTCCCAGGAGAAGCGGCAGGTCGATTCCCTGATTTACCTAAAAGTGCATTTACCCATGCCACACTTGCTTTTGGCTATGGCTTATCTGTGACGCCCATACAATTAATTAATGCCTATGCAACCCTTGCACGACAAGGTAAAAAGTTAGGAGTGAGCTTATTACGATATTCAGCAGATAACCCCGATACGCCGTTACCTGTACCTGAAGCAATCATTGCCCAACCTGTGGCCAAAGCAACCATTGCGATGCTTAGTAAATCGGGAGCCAAAGCCAATATTCATGGTTTTAAAACGGCAGGTAAAACGGGTACAACGCGTGTATTAGGAGCACAAGGCTATGATGCTGGTCGTCATGTGGCCTTCTTTGCAGGATTTACACCTGTGAATAATCCTCGATTAGCAACGTTGGTTATTATTGAAGAGCCTAATGAAAAATATTACTATGGCAGTCAAGTAGCGGTTCCCGTGTATACAAACGTTGTAGGAAAAGCACTGCATATGCTCAATGTAACCCCCGATAACGCGTAATGATCGGATTAATGGTAGAGCATAGTATCCTTTAAAAGTAAACAAGCAGATAATCTGGCCTCGTGTACAATAAAAGGATCTGAATGATGTAAAGCTTGGAAGATCTCGCGCGATCGTGGGTAATATTTACCAGATTTAAACCAATACTCTGTTACCTGCTTCATTAAGTCCCGCAACTGCTTTAAATCTAGATTTTTTTGATTCAGCATAGTTGTTTACCTCGTTACCTGTTTATATAAAAAACAGTTAGTAAATTACCAAATATATCGTAAGTTAGTCAACTCAGGTTTTTTACCCGCTAGAATCTTCAAAATCGGTTGTGGTAATAATTTTATTACTTTCAACTACTAATTGAATGCGTTGTTGTGCTTGTGTAAGTGTTTCTTGGCAGGTTTTGACTAATGTCATACCATTTTCATATTGTTTTAAAGCTTCTTCTAAGCTTAATTCACCTTTTTCCATTTTTTGCACGATAGTTTCAAGGGTTGCCAGGGATTTCTCAAAGTTTATTGACTTGCTCATTTTGTTAACCTTTAATAAATACGATAATTATATGAATGGCACTGAAATAAGAAAATAGTTCTGATTTTTTCATCATATTTATTATAATATATAAGCCGCTGCCTCGATCTTAAAGTGTAGAGGAAGTTTTTTAACTTCTAGTTTTGCACAATCTATTGTAGGAGCCGGTCACCGTGCCGGCCCAGTATGGATATTTTTAATAATCCTGTTTATAACAGAATAATGTCCATATCTATACTGGGCCGGCACGGTGAC
>CANJXG010000036.1 GCA_947478905.1 Coxiellaceae bacterium | reverse complement strand
CATTATTATGTTATCAACAGGATTATTAAAAATATCCATACTGGGCCGGCACGGTGACCGGCCCCTACAATAGATTGTGCAAAACTAGAAGTTAAAAAACTTACTCTACACTTTAAGATCGAGGCAGCGGCTTATATATTATAATAAATATGATAAAAAAATCAGAACTATTTTCTTATTTCAGTGCCATTCATGCTAGGACCACTTTCACCTCCTGGAGAGCAAGGATTCCATATTCATCCAAATTTCTAACTTGATCTGACAGGTATATATTTTCAAATTTGCAAATTTAATGAGGTATAAATTTACAAAATATCATAAAGGTTAACTGATTTATGCAGTGCGCAAAAAATATGTATATAACCTCAAGCTGAAAAAAATAACTTGATCCTTTTCACACTGTGTGGAATACTAAATTAGCTCAAATAGGACATGTGGAGTAATTGTTCTATTTTTGATCATCAATATACAATGTATTAATAGTTATAAGAAAAATAAAAATGAATCAAAGTAATACGAAACAATCTGGCTTAAGACCCTTAACTCAAGAAGAAGTAAATGCAGTTTCTGGTGGGTTTGCTTGGGTACCCTGGATTGCTGGTATAATCATCAAAGTTGCCATCACAAGTCTCATCCACCACGTTAACCATGATGATAAAAATAAAAATAACAATAACAATGATGCTTGTCATGACTCTGGTAAACGATCATAGTATTTTAGTAAAGCGTAACTTCTTGGTATCTATTATCCTTTAAACCTGTAATTAAAATTATATACACAATAATCGCTTATCGATACGATGATTTTACTGCATATATAAATTAATATTCATTTAAACCCAAGGCAACCCAATGACTACTATAAATATATTATATAAAAAAATAACAATAAGCTTGTTCATAGGTCTGTGCTCTTCACTCTTATATTACAATTTTAAAAACACAGATCATGTTAATTATCTTAATATAATAGGTGTCATAATTTTTTTATCGTCACTTTTTTTTATGTCCTACAATGCTATCAAACTTTTTAGAATTCTGCCTGGATTGCTCCCTTTGAATGCTTTTTTAATCGGTGTCTTTTTACTGGCAGGAAGCGCTATTGTCGATATGGGAGCTACCGTTATTTGCTCGCCCGATTTACAACAAGAAGGTAATGTTTTGATTTTGATGCTATTACGTGAACAGTTTTCATTAGGCTTTATTTATTGCTTTGCTTTCGCTCTTAATATATTAGCAGGATCACTACAACTTATTTTATGGGCTTGTTTTCTGAAGACCTATCCAACTATGATTCAATCTATTCCCTATAAAAACATGTTCACTACCTATAAGTGGCTCATGGGTAGTGGAGAAAAAAAAGGATTAAAAGCTTTTTTAAATGTTAAAACAGATTTACATTTTGGCCTACCTTCTTGCATCTTTCTTATAGTAATGCAATCTTTATATCGATTTTACATGGCATTGATGTGGTTTAATTTAGTTCCACACTCATTTACTGTAGTCCCTTTACTCATACTGATAGCGTCAATATTGGGTTTGACATTTATATCACATTATAAAATCAAGCAACTACATCTTTCAATCGGGAATCAGACAACCGACATTAATCACGTCAATAAACTGACTATTTTTTAAATCTTTAAAAGAAAAAATCAATAATTTTGGTGATGAATACATCTAATATTTGCATTCCCCTAGAAATCGTTACCGATTCGCGACCCATTCCTGTGCAAAGGAGCCAATATTCCCTGCCCCTTGGGTAAGTAAAATATCACCTGGCTGTAAGACTTTATCTAGATGAAATTTAAGATTTTCTACTTTATTAACATACACTACTGATTTTTGCTTATACTGCGCTAAAGCATCACACAAAGCTTGGCTATTAATCCCTGCAATAGGGGCTTCCCCTGCCGAATACACTTCCAGTAAAAATAATACATCGACTTCAGATAACACCGCTACAAAATCATCAAATAAATCACGTGTACGAGAGTAACGATGCGGCTGGAAAGCCATGACTAAACGACGATGCGGCCAGCCTTGTTTGGCAGCGCGAATAGTGGCTCTGACTTCTACAGGATGATGTCCATAATCATCTACCAACATAATAGAATTTAATGCTGAGGGAGTATCTAGTGTATTGACATTCGGCAAATCAAATTCACCATAAATATCAAAACGACGCCCAATACCTTTAAATTCAGCAAGCGTTTTTAAAATAATTGAATCCGATACGCCTTCATCCATACTCACTACCATAGCGGCGGTAGCATTAAGCGCATTATGCGCCCCGGGCAAATTCAACGTCACTTTTAGATCGTCATATTCAGGACGTTTGACAACAAAAGAAGATTGATGTTCAAATTGACTATATTCAGTAATTTGAAAATCTGCCTCTTCACAAAAACCATACGTTATAACGGGTCGTTTAATATCTTTTAAAATACTACGAATAACTGGGCAATCTAAGCAAACCACGACTAATCCATAAAAAGGTAATTGTCCTATAAAATTAATAAAGGTTTTTTTTAATATTTCAAAATTATTTTGATAAGTACCCATATGATCTGCATCAATATTAGTAACTATACTTACCATAGGATTTAAATGTAAAAAAGAGCTATCGCTCTCATCGGCTTCTGCTACAAAATATCGACTGGTACCTAAACGTGCATTGGAGCCGGCACTATTTAAAACACCCCCTATAACAAAAGTAGGATCATACCCCGCTTCTTTTAATAAACTTGCCAATAAACTCGTTGTGGTGGTTTTACCATGTGTCCCTGCTATGGCAATACCATGACGAAAACGCATGAGCTCGGCCAACATTTCTGCTCTGGGCACTACCGGTATTCTGAACTCCAAAGCTGCTAATCGCTCAACATTATCTTGCTCTATAGCACTTGAAATAACCACAACATCTGCGCCTTCAATCTGCTGCGCTTTATGCCCAATATATATTTGGGCACCTAATTTTTCCAAACGTTGCGTCATAACACTTTGTGCTAAATCAGACCCCGTAATCACATAGCCCTGTGTTAATAATACCTCCGCAATGCCCCCCATACCGGCGCCGCCAATTCCAATAAAGTGAATACGTTTGATCCGGCGCATTTCGGGCACTGAACCATTTTTAATTACTAATTTAGACATACATAAAAACCTTTTAATAAATACTGTACAACGTCTTGTGTTGCATCGGGTTTAGCTAAACTTTTGGCCTGCATCCCCATTGCTCTAAGCTTATTAGAATCCTCTAATAACTCTGTTAATAATCGACTCATATACGAGATCGTTAATTGACTTTGTGGAACCAAAATTGCGGCGCCATGTTGCGTTAAATATTTTGCATTTTCTGTTTGATGATCATCGGCTGCTGCAGGAAAAGGAACTAAAATACTTGCTAAGCCCGCTGCTGCTAACTCTGCAATAGTTAAAGCCCCTGATCTACAAATCACGCAATCGGCCCATGCATAGGCATGCGCCATGTTTTCTATAAAAGAATCCACATTGGCTGTTATACCTCTTTTTTTATACGCCTCACGGGTTTGTTCAAGCTGTTTTTCACCGGTTTGATGCCATACTTCTGGGGCAATACTCAATTGCACATCCGCTAAGGCTTGAGGAATAATTTCATTCAAAATTCCTGCTCCTAAACTGCCCCCTAATATCAATAAACGTAGTGGTCTGACCAAATGAAGATGATTATTGGTTTTAGCGCTTAAATTAAGAATACTCAAACGCACAGGGTTACCTGTATATTTTGTTTTATGAGCATGCTTAGTAAATAATTTAGGAAATCCGGTCATAATTAAACTGGCAATAGGGGCTAATAAGCGATTCGTTAATCCTGGCACTGCATTTTGTTCATGTATTATTAAAGGACACCGGCATAACCAAGCTGCAATACTCCCCGGCCCTGAGACATAGCCTCCCATGCTCAAAACACTCTGAGGCTTAATGGTACGAATAATTTTTACAGATTGAACAATAGCCTTTAGAATATAAATAGGGGCTTTTATCAACCCTAAAATGCCCTTGCCCCTAAAATGATTTATCTGAATATAATGCATTGGGATATCATAAGGACTGATTAATTTGGTTTCTATACCTGCTTGAGTCCCCATCCAGTGTACCTTTATCCCTTGAGACATTAACTCGCAAGCAATCGCCAAAGCAGGCATCACATGTCCGCCTGTTCCACCAGCAATAATTAATATCTTATTATTTTCCAAATTCAATCCCCCGACGATTTTTCATACGATTTTCAAAATCAACTCTAAAAATCAGCGCCATAGCCACACATAAAACTAAAAGACTACTGCCTCCATAACTCAAAAAAGGCAGCGTTAATCCTTTTGTGGGTAGTAAACCTGTATTCACACCCATATTAATTAAAGCTTGCAAGCCTATCCAAAAAGTAATTCCATAACAAACAAAGGCAGAAAAAATAGCCCCTCTTTTTTCTGCACACAATCCAATGGCCATACCCCGAATCACTAATAAAGCATATAATGCAATCACACACAATCCACCCACCAAGCCCAGTTCTTCGGCTAAGACAGCAAATATAAAATCGGTATGTGCTTCTGGTAAATAAAATAATTTTTGCACGCTACTACCCAACCCTACTCCAAACCACTCTCCCCTTCCAAAAGCAATTAAAGCTTGAGTCAACTGATACCCACTATCAAACTGATAGGCCCAAGGATCTAAAAAAGCAGTCAATCTTTGTAATCGATAGGGCGCTGAAACAGCCAAAGCTACAAAAGCCAAACCCAGAAACACAGATAATCCAAAAAAATAGAAAAAAGGAACCCCTGCTAAGAACAACATACTCATAGCAGTACTCATAATAACGACCGTAGCACCAAAATCAGGCTCTAAAAGCAATAAGCCAGAAATTACCGAAAGTAACACCATAGGTCTAACAAAACCTAAAAATTCTGTTTGTAAGGCTTCTCTTTTGCGTACAATATAACTTGCCAAATATAAAATTATACAAAATTTTACTAGCTCCGATATTTGAATCGCTACCACCCCTAAATTTATCCATCGGGTCGATCCATTTACATTTTTACCAATGCCTGGAATTAAAACAAGCACTAAACAAATAAGGGCAACGAGCATCAAAGGCCTGGCTATTTTCTCCCAAAATTTTATAGGCACACTAAAAACAACGATGCTACTTAAGAGTCCTAATCCTAAATACACTGCCTGATGCCAGGCATAATAAAAAGGTTGGTGAAATCGCTTTTCAGCAATACCGATAGAGGCAGAAGTGACCATCACCAGCCCTAAACTCACTAATAAAACGATCGCCAATAAATATCCGGGATCACACCGCCAGCGAGTAGAAGGCGATGACAAGGTCGTTTTTTGCATGAACAATCGGTTTCCTGTTAATTTTTTATTCTTTATTCTTTAGTCTTTATTCTTTATTCAAAGATTTTATCGTCGCAATAAAATCTTCTCCCCGTGCTACATAACTAGAATATTGATCTAAACTGCTACAACTAGGGGATAATAAAACAAAATCGCCTTTTTGTGCTATTTGATTGGCTAAATGAACCGCTTGTGCTAATGTATCCATACAAACACTTGCTATACTTTGATTTAATGCTTTTTGAATTTGTAGCGCATCTTTGCCTATTAGAATAATTTGACGCATGCAACCTTGCAGGGGATCTATCCCTTCTCGTAATAATTCAAAATCTTGATTTTTTCCATCTCCGCCAGCAATTAATATCATTTTACCAGGAGGTTCAATCATCTGAACTATACTTTTTAATGCGGATACACTGGCGCCTATATTCGTGCCCTTTGAATCATTAATCCAGGTTATGCCTGCATTAAAATGCACTGGTTGACACCGATGATCTAAACCTTGAAAAGTTTTGAGCGTGGTTATTATCGGGGCTATCATTGATTTCCATTGCAAACCTAAGCACACCCCAAGTCTGTGTACTAACGATAAAGCAGAAATCACATTCAAATAATTATGTGCCCCGACCAACTGTAGATCTGAAACCGCACATAATAATTGAATAGACTCTCCCTCAGATGGATTCAAAGCAAACCAATCTTGATGATTATGGTGTACTATTCCAAAACGCCCCACTTTAGGGGTTTCTAAAGCAGAGGGAGGAACAATCATTATTGCATTTTCAAGTATTTTTTGTTTGGCTGTAATATAATCATCATAACAAGCATATCGATCTAAATGATCTGGTGTTATATTTAAAATGGTTGCCACCGTGGGGTGTAACGAATAGGTTGTTTCTAATTGAAAGCTGGATAACTCCAAAACAAAAACTTCAAATTTCTTTTCTTCACTTAATAAGTCTAAAGCAGGAATACCAATATTCCCCCCTACCCCTACTCGCATTCCAAGCGACTCAATTAACTTTCCCACTAAAGTGGTCACGGTTGTTTTCCCATTTGAACCGGTAATAGCAATATAAGGTAACTTACAAGATTGCGCAAATAATTCAATATCCCCTATCAAAGGGATCCCTCTTCTTTTTGCTTCTTGTAAAAAAGGCTCTCTAGCAATATCTACGCCTGGGCTTACAATTATTTGCCTAGCTTGTTTTAAAATAGAGTCTATCTTAATATCATTTTTAAGATCATCTCCTAAAAAAAGATCAATATTAGGATACGCGTTGCTAAATTCAGATAAATTAGGGGGGCTTGCACGTGTATCTACAACACAAAAGGGCATTCCTATTTTATAACCATATCGCACACACGACAATCCAGTTTGGCCTAATCCAAAAATAACAGAAAATGGTTCATGTAGTGTGTTCATATAGTGAAGTACATTAACGTAATTTGAGTGTTGCTAATCCAAGTAATACTAATATTACCGTTAATATCCAAAAACGAACAATAATTTTAGGTTCAGGCCACCCAACTAATTCAAAATGATGATGAATGGGTGCCATTTTAAAAATACGTTTACCGGTTAATTTATAACTGCCTACTTGTAAAATAACAGAGAGTGTTTCCATTACAAAAACACCCCCCATAATAAACAAAACAATTTCTTGACGTACAATAATAGCCACCGTACCCAATGCAGCCCCTAGCGCTAAGGCCCCTACATCTCCCATAAACACTTGGGCAGGATAAGCATTAAACCATAAAAACCCCAAACCGGCTCCGACTAAAGCGCTACAAAAAATAGTCACTTCTCCGGAACCAGGCACAAAAGGCATTGCTAAATAAGAAGCAAATTCAGTATGCCCTGCAACATACGCAAAAATGCCTAGAGCGCCTCCTACTAAAACAGTAGGCAAAATAGCTAACCCATCTAAACCATCTGTTAAGTTTACGGAGTTACTCGTGCCAACAATAACAAAATACCCCAGAACAATATATAGTCCTCCTAAAGGAAGGACGAGATCTTTTAAAAAAGGAAAAATTAAAGCAGTTTCTTGCGGTAGCGAGGCAGTGCTATATAAATAAAGAATCGTGATTAATCCAATCACCGATTGAGAAAGGTATTTCACCCGCGCCGGTAACCCATCTGAGTTTTGTTTTTTAATTTTTAAATAATCATCCATATACCCTATCATTCCAAAACTCATAGTCACTAATAGTAAAACCCAGATAAAACGATTGCTCAAATCGCTCCATAATAAAGTAGACACTAATATCGAAACTAATATTAAGGTTCCTCCCATAGTAGGCGTGCCGGATTTACCATAATGGGACTCGGGACCTAATTTACGAATTTGTTGCCCTAATTGACGTTCTTTTAGCCATCTAATCATATGAGGCCCTAGCCAAAGAGAAAACAGCAAAGCGGTTAAAGCAGCTAAAATAGCTCTAAAAGTAATATAGTGAATCACATTCAAAGCGGTAAGGCTTTGTGAAAAATAATCCGCGAGCCATACCAACATTAATATTCACCTATTGTTTGATTATGATTATTTTGATTATGATTATTAAGCAATGATTGCACTACTGTTTCCATTTTCGCGCTACGGGAGCCTTTCACAAGACAGGTTGTATTGTGATCTAAAACAGCTTTGAGGGCTTTTATAAGCATAGATTTATCCTTATATAATTGTGCGCCGCTCCCAAAACCCTTTACCGCATATTCACAAAGTTGGCCCACTGCAAATAATCGATCTATCCCTTTATTTTTTGCATATTGACCGATATGTTCATGCAATACCTTGGCTGCTTCTCCCAGTTCTGCCATCTCTCCCATAACCAAAATTTTAGAACCTAGCGCTGTAGCTAACACTTCAATAGCCGCCTCAAATGAGCCTGGATTTGCATTATACGTATCATCAATTAAAGCAGTTCCTGCTAAGGTTTTTTTCTGCTGTAATCGACCACCCACATTTGAAAACTGTGCTAATCCTTTTGCAATATCTTTTAATCCAATTCCGGCTGCAAGCGCTATACTACTTGCTGCTAAGGCATTGAGTACATTATGCTGCCCCGCCGCGGGACATACAATAGCCACTTCCCCTACAGGCGTAACTAAAATAAAGCGAATCCCACTTTCTAAGTGCTCGATATTTTTAGCAGTTACCTCTGGCTTATTAGCTAGATTTAACCCAAATGAAATAAGATTTTTTTTAGCGGTAATAGTTTTGAAATATGCACACCCTATTGAATCGCTATTTAAAATAGCAAATCCTTCTTTTGATAAGGCTTCATAAATTTCTCCTTTGGCTTTAGCCACGCCTTCTAAACTTCCAAAACACTCTAGGTGCGCTGGCATAACGTTATTCACCAAAGTAATAGTTGGTTTTGCCAACTTACATAAATACTCAATATCCCCTGCATGACGTGCTCCCATTTCAAGAATAGCCACCTCATGATCTTGTTTTAATTGTAATAACGTTAAAGGTAGCCCAATTTCATTATTAAAATTACCTTGTGTCACTAAAGCTAGCCCATGTTGCGAAAAAATAGCGCCTACCATAGTTTTGACTGTCGTCTTACCATTACTTCCAGTAATAGCTATTATGGGCATATCAAATTTCATACGATGAAAATAAGCTAACTCTCCTAATGCTTTAATAGTATCGTTTACAATCAATATAGGGCATGACGCGCTATTAAATTCATTAGAAGGCTGACTTGAAATAATCATTGCAGCGCCTTTTTCAATAGCGGCACCAATAAAATCATGCCCATTGAAATGCGCACCTTGTATCGCTACAAATATATCGCCTGGACTTAATGTCCGAGTATCAATAGATACCCCAGAAATTCCCAAAATAGTCTCTATTTTCATAGGGTTTTTATCTCATCTACATTGCTACCTAAACACATTTGCACACATTGGCTATCACTAAAAAAAGTTCGGTGATCCCCAATTTGCTGATAGGTCTCATGACCTTTGCCGGCTATTAAAACCACATCGTGTTCTAATGCATGCTCTATAGCATACGCTATTGCTTTTTTTCTATCTTCTTCCACAATAACCTGATCTCTGTGTTGAGATGAAATCCCTTTTAAAATATCCATTATAATTTTTTTTTCAGACTCATGCCGAGGATTATCATTGGTGATAATAATTTTATCTGCCATCTTTGCAGCAAACTCTCCCATTTGTGGGCGTTTTGATTGATCTCTATCGCCACCACATCCAAATACACACCAAAGACGATCGGTACAATATGCACGAGCCACATTTAATGCATTATACAAAGCATCCGGGGTATGTGCATAATCTACTAAAACCAAAGGCATTCCCTGTGTACCTCCAAATTTTTGCATTCTACCGGGGGGGGCAGATAATTCCTTTAATATTTCTATTGCTTCTATCAAAGGGACACTGTGAAAATACAACTCAGCTAACACACATAAAATATTACTAAGATTAAAATCTCCTAATAATTTTGAACCCAGTGTAAATGCTCCCCAGGGGGTAGTAATGTCCGCTACAATACCTTCAGAATTAAATTGCACCTTTGAAGTGGTTATTGCCAAACACTTAGTTTTCAATTCAAGTGGTAAACTAGATTCTCGAGTATATAATACAGTAGAGCAGCCCTTTAAGATAGGTTGCACCTTAAGAAGTTCTAAAGCAAAAGGATCTTGTGCATTTAAAATCATCCGTTTTAAAGTCTTAAAACAAAATAATTTTTTCTTAGCCGCCCCATAGGCAGCCATAGAACCATGATAATCTAAATGATCTTGTGTTAAATTGGTAAAAATTGCGCTCCCAAAATGAATGCCTTGAACTCGATATTGTTCCAGACCATGAGAAGAAACTTCCATCACGACCGCTTTGATGCCCTGAGCTTTAAAGGCAGCCAACTGCGCTTGTAAAGTAATGGCATCGGGGGTAGTCAATGCATGAGTTAAAGTACCAATCACTGCGCACGGCTTTCCTAAACGGCTTAATGCATTGGATAATAAATGCGCACAAGTGGTTTTCCCATTGGTGCCTGTAATGCCAATGATGGTCAAATCATGACTAGGGTTTCCATAATATCGGCCAGCAATCTGCGAAAGTTTTTCAGCTAAATGCTCAATGGCAATGACAGGGATAGGTGCAGTGAGATAACTTGGAAAGTTATGTAAATTTTCGCGTTCTACGACTAATGCACACGCCCCTTGTGCAATAGCTTGTGGCAAATAATTACGGCCATCTTTGGTGTGACCTTTACAAGCAAAAAACAAATCACCAGGATGCATTTTTTGAGTATCTAAACTCAAACCTTGAATTTCAACATGCACATTTTGGAGCTGCGCAGGATCTTCTACAAATTCGGACAATAAATCTTGAATATTCATTTTAATTTTATCTTATTTTAAGATTTCTAACTTATATTTATATTTGTATATCTCTAGGGACAGCCAATACTCTTAATGCCCCTTCCATTACTTTAGAGAAGACAGGTGCACACACTTCTCCGCCGTAGTATTTTACTTCAGGTTCATCAATAATGACAGCAATAGCTAATTTGGGGTGACTAGCAGGTGCAAATCCCGCAAAAATAGAAACATGTTTATCTTTACTATAAGTAAAATGAGCGCCTTGAGAGGTCAACTTACGTACCGTACCCGTTTTTCCAGCTACCGTATATCCGGCTACCTGAGCCTTAGAATGCGAAGCAGTCATTAGCATTTTATTAACCTGCTTCACTGCTGCAGCGGTTTTTTCATCTACTACCGTCAATTGATCAGCATGATCCGATTGGGTTATCTTAATAAACCCTACAGGCCGCTTCATTCCCCCCGAGGCTAAAATGGCATAACTTTGAGCCAACTGTAAAGGCGTAAGGGTCAGTCCATATCCAAAAGAAAGCGTAGCTAATGCAAAAGCATCTGTTTTACCTTGTTCTAAAATGCGCCCTGCACGTTCTCCTGGAAAACCACTATCACTGATCATACCAAACCCCAACGCTGCTAATAATGTATAAAATGAATTATAATGTTCGCTAGGCAAAGCTAACATAAGTTGAACAATACCAACATTACTTGATTTTTCAATAACTTGCGTTAAATCTAGCACCCCATAATTATGAATGTCTTTGACCACTTTATTTCCAATATGCATAGAACCAGGAGTGGTATCTACCATAGTAGAAGGTTGATAATCACTATGTGCTAAAACATGCACCATACTAAAAGGTTTTATAACCGAACCTGGTTCAAATACATCCGTAACCGCGCGATTACGACAATAATCCGTGTGCAATGGTATGTTTGGGTTGTGCGCTGGCACACTCACCATCGCTAACACCTCAAAAGTATCCACATCCAGCACGACCACTGAGCCTGATTTAGCTTCATGCTGCGCACATGCTTTCAAAAGTTCTTTATAAGCAAGATACTGAATACGCGTGTCTAAACTTAAAATGACATCTTCACCTGGTGTAGGTTTTTTTGGTTTACCCAAACTTTCTACACTTAACCCTGTCCTATCTTTTAAAACCCGGTGGGTGCCAGATTTACCTTGTAATTGGGCATTGTAGGCTAATTCAATACCCTCTTGCCCAACATGATCAATACCGGTGTGCCCAATGACTTGAGAAAAAACTTCTCCGGTTGGGTAAAATCGACGATATTCAGTTTGAGCATAAACGCCTGCCAATTTTAAATCTAAAATTTTTTCCGCTAAACTAGGATCTATATGCCGTTTAACATATAAAAAAGAACGATGAGGATTTTTTTGAATTTTCTTCATTAAATCATGTTTTGGAAGCTTTAAAAGCTTTTCTAAGCGCATCCAATTTTTATCATGAATATTAATTTGATTGGCATTGAGCCAAATTGATTTAACCGAAGTGCTTACCGCTAGAGCCTGGCCATTTCTATCTAGAATCATACCCCGATGAGAAGCAAGTAATACAGATCGCTGGGTTAGCGCATTTCCTTTAGCTTTTAAAAACTGATTTTCAACAAGATGTAAATACACTAAACGACCACATAACCCCCCCACAAATGCCATTAATAGGCATCCTAAAAATATCTTTCTACCTATCCTTAGTGTGTTCATTAGCAGTTGCCCTCAGTACGACAACTGTCTCAGGAGAAGGAACGAGCATATTTAAATGTTCTCGTGCAACGCGCTCGACTCGCACATCCGTTGCCCACGTTCCTTGTTCTAACAACAGTTGACTCCATTCAACATGTAACTCATCTCGCTTATTTTGCAAAGATTGCAATTGTGCAAACAACTGACGACTCACGTGTTTAGAATAAATGACTCCCATACTAGAGATAAAAATCAATATACTTAACACCATCAGTCCAAAATACGACCCTTGATATACTTCCACCAAACGTCTATCTAACATACGAGATACTTTTTTCCCGACTATTTGTAAAGCGCTCAAGAAGAAACTCTCCCTATTTTTTGTGCGATACGCATAATAGCACTACGTGCACGAGGATTTTTTGCAAGCTCTTGACTGGATGCTCGTACTTTTTGCGCTACTATTTTTAAATGTTTTGTAATAGCTTCCTCTAAAATAGGGAGCTTAGAAAAGCGAGCCGGTAAGTCTGATGATTTTTCTTCTCGCATGAATCGTTTGACAATCCGGTCTTCTAATGAATGAAAACTAATCACGCATAACAGCCCGTCTTGAACCAAACAATTTAAAGCAGCCTGTAGCGCGGTTTCTAAAATGCCTAATTCTTGATTCACATGAATACGAATGGCTTGAAAACTACGTGTTGCTGGATGTTTATGATGTTCTTTGGTAGGTTGACTTTGCGTAATAATATCAACCAATTCTTTGGTACGTGTAATCGGTTTGAGCTGACGCGACTCAATGATTTTTTCAGCAATTCTTCTGGAATATTTTTCTTCACCAAAACGTTTTAAAATATCTTGGATTTCTTTTTGAGGTGCAATATTTATCCAATCTGCAGCATTTTGTCCTTGCGATGTATCCATACGCATATCTAACGGGCCATCTTGTTGAAAGCTAAAACCTCGGTCAGCAGAATCGATTTGAGGGCTTGAGACGCCTAAATCAAATAAAATACCATCCACCGCTTTATAGCATCCTAGCGCTTGAGAGATTGCTTCTAAATCTGCAAAACAACCATGATGAATCACCACCCGAGGATCATTTCCAAAATGCGCTTTAGCATAAGCAATCGCTTCGGGATCTTTATCAATGCAAATTAATCTGCCATCGGGTCCTAATTGCTCTAAGATAGCTGCTGTATGTCCGCCTCGACCGAAAGTGGCATCAATATAAATACCATGTTCATCAATGTTTAAATACGCGACTGCATCCTGCTTTAAAACAGTAATATGCTCTTTTTTTGATCTTTGTAATATTTCTATACTCATAATGATATTGCTAAGAGAGAATCAGGACGGGGCTCCTGGACTTCTATCTCCTCCTTTAACCAAGTTTCACGACAAACCGACCACTTTTCTTCGTCCCAAAGTTCAAACTTCTTGCCCTGCCCAATTAAAACTACTTTTTTATTTAACTGTGCATACTCACGAAGGGGTGGCGGCACCAACAATCGTCCATTATTGTCAATTATAACATCTGTGGCATGTCCCAATAACAACCTCTGAACTCTTTTCACAGCGGGATCAAAACTCGGTAAAGCATCTACTTGCTTTTCGATTTCGAGCCATTGGATAAGTGTGTAAATTAGCAAGCATTTCTCCTGGGTATCAATCGTTAAGACTACAGGGGTATGAGCACTTAAGCTCTCACGGTAGCAACTGGGTATTGCTAAGCGTCCCTTTGTGTCTAAATTGAGTTGATTTACGCCTCGAAACACTCTACTCTCCCACATTGATCCACTTTAACCCACCTATTCACACTATAGGCGTTAGTTCCCTGAATTGTCAAGGAAGCTTACACACTGAGTACGAATTAGTTAGTCAATAGACTATATTTGACGGGGATCTAAAATTAGAGAGAGTTGGCCGATAAGCCGGGTTCTGTCGTGGACAATCATTCATCTAGGACATGCGTCACCACATGTCTCAAGCAACCTACCCGAACCCAACGCGAGCAGCGATATTAGGTTCCTATTTGGTCTTGCTCCAAGTGGGGTTTACCGTGCCACCAACGTTACCGTTGGCGCGGTGCGCTCTTACCGCACCCTTTCACCCTTACCGTTTACTTAGCCTAAACTAAGCACCTTAGGCGGTTTGCTCTCTGTTGCACTGGCCGTAGGTTTTGATACCTCCCAGGCGTTACCTGGCACTTTGCTCTTTGGAGCCCGGACTTTCCTCCATATCGTTAAATACAGCGATTGCCTAACCAACTCTCAGATTGCAGGATACAGGATTCAGGCACTAGAATCAAGCCTTTTTAAATGCTATGTTAATGACCTATTTTCTAAAAAAGTCGTATATACAGAAAATGAAGATACCCCCTAAGGCCCTTTTTTGTATTGCTTTGTAATGCGTCTTTTTCTTGCTTTTTTAGCTAAGACTACCACAGGATGATCTTTGGTATCCTGTGGCTTTACCGAATGGCACTGAAATAAGAAAATAGTTCTGATTTTTTCATATTTATAGAGCAAGATAAGTGTGTCGACTTGTCAGTTTGATTCGATCTAACGTAGGGGCCGGTCACCGTGCCGGCCCAGTATAGATATGGACATTATTCTGTTATCAACAGGATTATTAAAAATATCCATAGTTGGCCGGAACGGTGACCGGCCCCTACAATAGATTGTGCAAAACTAGAAGTTAAAAAACTTACTCTACACTTTAAGATCGAGGCAGCGGCTTAAATATGATGAAAAAATCAGAACTATTTTCTTATTTCAGTGCCATTCTATTATAGTCAGATTTAGT
>CANJXG010000035.1 GCA_947478905.1 Coxiellaceae bacterium | reverse complement strand
TCATTTGTTTTTTTCTACCTATAACAGGAAGATCGCTTGATTTTCATTTTTTCTGTAAATAAAAAAATATTATTAGAGGCATGTTAAGGGTGCGAAAAAATAATTTTGTCGGTATCGATCAAAGTTTGACCACTCAGCGGGAACTGCTGCTGAACACGTAATTCAGTTAAGGGAGTATCATGATCTCCATCGACGATAAAACAATTCTCAGAAAGAGGCATTTGACCCGCAAGTGCCACCGTTGCATAATTCATATTCTTATCATCAGGCCCAGAAATCACCATTTTATTATTTTCAGGGATCTTATTATAAGCACTCAAAGCATCCATTTTCCAAGACAGATTAAACAACATTTTAAAAACACCTATAACAAAAGCGTTTTTAAGCCCCAAAAGAGACACTGCTTGATCGCCGGCCGTTGTAAACGAGCGATCATTAATCAATGATACTGCTTGAGGTGGTTTTTTATCATGGAAATGCGCTGCCACTAGCGTGGCAACGGCACCTCCTAAAGAGTGCCCATACAGGGTTATTTTATTTGCCTCAATCCCTTGATCTAAAAGACGCTGAACCTGTGCTATTCCCTCATTCACGAGTGCTTTTTCAGAACGAATTGCTCCTTTGCCTCCAATCCCTACATTAGGGTAATCAAAACCAATCACTGAGGCCTTGGTTACATTAGCCAGATCCTTAAACATTCCTTCATTCGATTTCTCTAATACAGAAGTATCATTCCCTAAAAAGCATAGTATATGACGATCATTTGGGGCACCATCTGGAAGCGTAGTTAAAATTTTACTTTTACATTTTGGATCACTAGTAATACTCTTCTCGAATTCTTCTGGAATAGGGGGTGATTCTCCCTGAACTGGCAATATGCTTTTTCCAATAAACGTACCGAAGGCCTTGTGCCCTAAATATAACAACCCCCCAACCGCCACCGCTACACTAAGACTTATTAAAAAGGCAATTCCTACTTCTAACATACTCTATACCTATTTATTTAGTTAATAAACTAATGTGTAGTATAGTCTTTTTATTTTTAGTTTTCAAATTAACTTATTTAATTCCAAGCCAAAAGTTGATCTATACTGGTATAAGAGTTTCTGATACACTTAAGATGAAGATAATTAAAAAATAGGAGCATATTCAATGGCTAAAGACTTTACTTCTGTAGTCAATAGAACGACTTCAGAATCCATTCTGGCGACCAACTCTGTTATTCGTAACACTTATATACTACTGTCTTTAACTTTACTATTTAGTGGAGTTACAGCAGGCATTGCTATGGTGACTAACGCGCCTCCTCTAGGCCTTGTTACCTTAGTTGTATACTTTGGTTTATTTTTCTTAACCAATGCATTACGTAACAGCGCGTGGGGCATTGTGAGTGTGTTTGCACTTACTGGCTTTATGGGCTTTACACTAGGCCCTATATTGAACATGTATATGCAGGCATTTGCTAATGGCAGTCAACTCATTATGACGGCTTTAGGCGGAACGGGCATGATTTTCTTAGGATTATCAGGGTATGCTTTAACCACTCGTACCAATTTTAGCTACATGGCAGGCTTTATGGCAGCAGCCTCAATGGTCTTACTATTTGCCATTGTATTAAGCCTATTTTTCAATTCACCAATACTTCAATTAGCTATCTCTTGTGGATTTATGTTGTTTTCTTCTGCAATGATTCTTTTTGAAACCAGCAATATTATTAATGGTGGGGAAAGAAATTATATTATGGCAACGATATCACTCTATCTTGCAATTTATAATTTATTTATTTCTTTACTGCAAATTTTAGGCGCTTTTAATAACAGAAATTAAGTTACAGTGTATGTGTCGGCCTATCTGATTGGAGCGCACCAGCCAGATAGGTTTCGATTTTATTACGAAGCTGACCCGCTCCTTCTTCATTAAATGCAATCCCAATACCTTGTACTTTACCACTTTGTGCATGTGCCGGGGTTACCCATACCACCGTCCCCATGATTGATATTTTCACAGGCTCTTCCATGAGTTGAATTGACAGCAATACCTGATCTCCCAAATCATACTGTACCTCTGTAGGAATAAATAACCCCCCTTTTTTAATAAAAGGCATATAGGCTGAGTATAAGTGCGCTTTATCTGTAATCACACAGGAAACCATGCCCGCATTTTTAATTACATTAGAAGGTTGCTCAGCCCCACTTGCAGATATAGTTGAATCATCCATTGTACACTCCACTTTTATACTATTTGAGAATACTGAATTAACAGATCTTCAAAACAAAGCTGATCATTTCGACTATTAACTTGAGTGTTAATAATCAATGTTTTTTCTAACGCACTTAATAATAAAAATAAATCTTTAACCGCAATATTTTTAGCTGTATTTTTTAATTTTTCTATTTGATCTGAATTAATTAATACTGTACTTTTATTCAAAGTAATAGAAATTAAATCAATTAGCCAGTAATAAAACAAGTATAGTGCATTATTTTGATTCGTTTTCATCCATGCTTGAGCAATGGCAAGTGGATCTCCTGTTTTTGCAGACAAACTACTAAGCTGCTCTATAAATTGCAGTCGTATTTCTATAAGCTCAGGGGTTGCTAATTCGCAGGCTGCTAAAGGAGCACCTTGGGCCATACGTAATGCCCAAATAGGCACATTTTTAAATACACCTTGCACCTCACTCTCACTAGGTGAAGTAAAGTGAACGGAGGTTAATCGGCTTAATATGGTAGGTTTTAATCTTTGTTTATAAGAACTCACGATTATAAAGACAGTGGTCTGTGTCGGTTCTTCTAAAATTTTTAAAAGAGCATTGCTCGCAGCACCCGTTAAAGTATGCGCTTGATCAATGACAATACATCTTTTTTGCGCATATTGTGGGGTTAAGTGCATAATGTTCGTTAATTCACGAATTTGATCAATGCTAATCACCGCACTATCTTCTAAGGGGGCAACATAAAAGGATTCTGGATGCGTTTTGGTAGTCATCCATAAACAAGATTGACACCTATCACAAGGGACTTGATTTGCTATTTTATGAGGGCTTTGACAAAACAACCAACTGCTAAAATAATTTGCAAACTGCAATTTCCCTAATCCTTTAGGGCCTGCAAATAATAAAGCTTGAGGCAATGTATCCTGATTTACCAAAGACACACAATGCTGCCATTGTTTTTTTTGCCAAAATAAAATACTCATGCCACTAAGATTTTGTCAATGGCTAATTTTAAGTCTAATTGAATAGCAGGTAAATCCCGATTCGTATCAATCACAATAAATCGTTTTGGATCTGCTTGAGCGCGTTGTAAATACACTTGCCGTACTGCATGAAAAAAATCTATTTTTTCTTGTTCAATTCTATCTAAATCCCCTCGTTTTTGAATACGAGCTAACCCCACTTCTGGGGGGGCATCAAAAATAAAAGTAGTAGCCGGCTTAAAATCACCCAAAGCCCAATGATGTAAACTTTCAATACGTGCCATATCTACTTTTCGCCCCCCCCCTTGATAAGCAAAAGTAGCATCAAAAAACCGATCGCATAAAACCCATTTTTCTTGGCTTAAAGCAGGAAAAATCACTTCCTGTACATGTTGCATACGCCCTGCATACAATAATAAAATCTCTGTATCAGGCCAAATTTTTTCTGCATCTTGCGTATGGGTTAACAATAATTTTCTAATCTCTTCTGCTAAAGGGGTTCCACCGGGCTCGCGTGTGAGAATATAACTTTGAGTATGTTTTTCTAATAAATGCGCTACATACTGAATGTTTGTTGATTTGCCAACGCCTTCAATCCCTTCAAAAGAAATAAATTTTTTATTTTTTGGAGTGTTTTTCAAGAATATATTTCCTCACAGCTGCATTATGCTCTGTAATTGTTTTTGAAAAGTAATGCGTCCCATCTCCTTTAGCCACAAAATATAAATAGGGCTGTACTCCTAATATTTTTTGGGGATGTAAAGCTGCATGAATAGCGGCTAAACCTGGTAAGGCAATTGGCGTTGGGGGCAACCCTTTATGAACATACGTATTATAAGCCGTATCTTGACGTAGCATCGCTGAACTAATTTTATCCTTATACTCTTTTCCTGCCCCGTAAATTACGGTAGGATCTGCTTGTAGTGGCATATTCAGTTTAAGACGCTCATGAAATACACTAGATACCCATACTCGCTCAGAAGCCACTGCGGTTTCTTTTTCAATAATCGAGGCTAAAATCAAGGCTTCATAAGGCGTTTTCAATATAATATGGGGATCTCTATTGTGCCATTCCTTTGCTAAATGCTTTTGTAACACTTGCATAGATCTATTTAAAAACTGGGTATTGGTCATCCCTTTTGAAAAATAATAAGTATCAGGGAAAAAAAGCCCCTCTGATTGAAACCCTGGTTTCAAATGCGATTGCACATCCCGAGTAATATAAGGGTGCTGATTTAATTTATCGAATAAATCTAAAGTAGTCCATCCCTCAATAATTGTAAAAGCGTAATATACAATATCCCCTTTTACCATTTTGGCTAATAATTGTTTAGGAGTGATCCCAGGCTCTAATTGATATTCACCTGCTTTAAGACAATTGCCTTTTTTATAAAAACGTACAAACGCTTCAAATAAAAAGCCAGGCGCTTTACGCACACCAGGGGTTTGATATAAGGTTTTAGTAATACTGCGAAGACTCATCCCTGTTTTAACTTCTAAAATTAAAACAGAGCGAGGATTTAATGGATTGGTTTGACCTGGAACTAAGTGATATTTTTCAAAAACAATAAGTTGATATGCTATCATTATCACAAAAGTCATAAGGATAGCAATACCAAATAATTTATATTTTTTGAAAAATAAGCGCCCCATTCGTTCCACCAAATCCAAAAGAATTAGATAACACTGTTTGCACTTTCGCTTGTCTAGCCAGCTTTGGAACATAATCTAAATCACACAGAGGATCTGGATTGTCTAAATTAATGGTAGGTGGCACGACTTGATCACGAATAGATAAAACTGAAAACACAGCTTCTAATGCCCCTGCAGCACCCAATAAGTGGCCTGTTGCAGATTTAGTTGCACTAATTGGGATATTATACGCATGCGCACCCAATGCAGCTTTAATAGCTTGTGTTTCAGATACATCTCCTAAAGGAGTCGAAGTAGCATGAGCATTGATATGATCAATATCTTCAGGATTTAACTTCGCATCCCTCATAGCAACCATCATAGCCCTAGCACCCCCTGCACCATTTGGCGCAGTTTGAGTAATATGAAAAGCATCGCCTGACATACCAAAACCTACCAGCTCTGCATAAATTTTAGCACCACGCTTTTTCGCATGCTCATATTCTTCTAATACTAAAACCCCAGCCCCATCTGCTAAGACAAAACCATCTCGGTCAATATCAAACGGGCGACTGGCCTTAGTAGGATCTTCATTACGAGTTGATAAAGCTCGTACTGCACAAAACCCGCCTATACCTAAAGGCGTGCTCGCTTTTTCAGAACCACCGGCAATCATAACATCAGCATCACCATAAACAATAGCTCGAGCTGCCATACCAATACTGTGTGAACCCGTAGTACACGCGGTAGCAAATGCTAAATTAGGCCCTTGAAAGTTATATCTTATAGATACATACCCTGCTGCAATATTAATCAGGGCTCCGGGAATAAAGTAAGGCGATATTTTACGAGGCCCCCCTTTTAACATGAGCTCATCATACATGCCAATAAACTCTATTCCACCAATCCCAGAACCTAGACATACGCCATAACGCGTCGGATCTATAACGGTATGTTCTATACCAGAATCCCGAACCGCTGCCACTGCAGCGGCCACGCCATATTGAACAAAAGCATCCATTTTGCGAGCTTCTTTTGGAATAATGCCGTAATCTTGCGGATTAAAGTTTTTTACCAGGCCCGCAAATTGAGTACTAAATTTTGATATATCAAATGAATCAATATTAGTAATGCCACTTTGGCCTTGTAAAATATTTTTCCAGGCACTCTCAATATCATTGCCCACTGGAGACAAGAGACCCATTCCGGTTATAACGACACGACGTTGTCCGTTCATATAGTATTACCCAGAAATCTTATCTTGTAAGTGCGCTTCAATATGTGCAATTGCTTCTTTCAATGTGGTAATTTTTTGCGCTTGCTCATCGGGAATATCAATATTAAACGCATCTTCCAAAGCCATCACTAATTCTACGGTTTCTAAAGAATCTGCTCCTAAATCATCAATAAATTTTGAATCCAGATGCACTTTATCTCTATCTAGACCAAACTGTTCCACCACGATATCAGTAACTTTTTCTTCGATAGTATTCATTGCATTATTCTCTGTCATGTATAAGCCCTCTTTTGAAAAATATATAAAATTCTATTATAAGTACGAAATATAACAAGCGAAAATTCTACCAGAATCTCTCTTATTATACCAGTTTGGGATCAAAATAATTATGATCCCATATACAAACCACCATTCACATGCACAGTTTGACCACTAATATAAGCAGCCAAATCAGAAGCTAGAAAACCAACTGCATTTGCAATGTCTTCACTTTCTCCTAATCTTCCTAATGGAATATTTCCTAAAAGTTGTTCTTTTTGTGATTCTTTTAAAGCCCGAGTCATATCCGTATCAATAAAACCAGGCGCAACCACATTCACTGTAATATTACGAGCACCTAACTCTTGAGCAAGCGATTTGCTAAACCCAATTAAACCTGCTTTTGTCGCGGCATAATTTGCTTGTCCAGCATTGCCTGTACACCCCACTATAGAGCTAATATTAATTATACGTCCCCAACGAGCTTTCATCATATCTCTCAAACAAATTTTACTCAATCGATAAACACTCGTTAAATTTGTTAAAATAACGTCATCCCATTCTGCTTCTTTCATACGTATTAATAAATTATCACGAGTAATCCCCGCATTATTTACTAATATGGACGGCGCCCCGCATTGTTTTGAGATGTCTTGATAAACATGTTCAATTTGCTCTAAGTTTTGCACCTGGAGCACTCTACCCATGCCAGTTATACTAGCTTGCTCAAAAAAAGAAGATATCTCATCTGCCCCTTTTTGCGTAGTTGCAGTCCCCACCACCGTAGCACCCATATTCCCTAATTGAAGCGCAATGGCTTTACCAATCCCTCTACTGCTTCCGGTTACCCAAGCTACTTTATTTTCTAACGCATTGTTTTTAAACATAAAATCTCACTTAAACTGGTGGGTGTATCCATATTATATACCTGTAAAGTATTATCAATACGTTTAATGAGACCAGATAATACTTTACCCGGACCGCATTCTATAATATTTTGAACCTGATTTTCAGAAAATTTTTGAATAGTTTCAACCCATCGAACCGGGTGCACTAATTGCTCACACAAAACAGCGCGAATCTTATGAGGCTGAGCATGTAATTGAACATCTTTATTATGTAAAATCGGAATTTGTGGCGCTCGAATTTCAATTTTTTCTAACACAGCAGCCAATTTTTCTACAGCAGGCTGCATTAAAGAGCAATGAGAAGGCACACTAACCGGTAATGGAATAGCACGTTTTGCCCCGGCTTCTTTCATGAGCTCTATAGCCTGCATTACCGCACAAGCATGACCTGCAATAACCGTTTGTCCAATGGCATTATAATTTGCAGGAGCCACTATTTGCTGTGCCTTGATATTTAATTGCGTCACTTTTTTACAAATGTCCTCAATCAAAACATTGTCTAGGCCTAAAATGGCTGCCATTAAACTCGCACCTTGGCCCTGCGGAGCGGCTAGTTGCATAAACTGGCCACGCTGCGCAACAATATGAATTGCATCTTCAAAAGAAATAGACTCTGCAGCCACTAAAGCAGCGTATTCTCCTAAACTATGTCCAGCAAGAAACGCAGGCTTACTCAATGGAAATTCAGCACAATAAATACGCCATAAAGCAATATCCGCTGCTAACAAAACAGGTTGCGTATTAACCGTTTGATCCAATACTGCTTGTGGGCCAAATTGAGCAAGCTCCCAACAATCAAAACCTACTACTTGCGAAGCACTGGTAAAAGTTTCTTGTACAATAGAATAAGATTGCGCTAAGACATTAAGCATCCCAACAGATTGCGATCCTTGTCCGGGAAATACGATACTAAAATTTAACAAAACAAGAACCCCAAGTTAAACCAGCACCAAAGGCTTCTAATAATAAATTTTGTCCACGGCGAATGCGTCCGTCTCGAACTGCAACATCCAGCGCTAAAGGAATAGAGGCGCTAGAAGTATTACTGTGGGTTTCAATCGTACAAATAACTTGCTCCATGGGGAGATTTAATTTTTGAGCGGTTGCCTGAATGACTCGAATATTAGCTTGATGGGGCACTAGCCAATCAATAGATTCATTTTCTAAAAGCGGATTTTTTTTAAAATCAGTAACGAGTTCTGCTAATCGTTGAACCGCATTCTTAAAAATAGAGCGCCCTTGTAATTGAATATAAGGATTTAAAGTATCTAATGGCTGATTAAGCATATTAATAGATTCATTATAATTACCCAATTGCATATTATCAACGGTCAACAAATCTCCTTGTGCACCATCTGCACAAATAGTCGTTGCTAAAATACCAGGCTCTTCACTGGCTTGCAATACCACTGCGCCCGCACCATCTCCAAATAAAACACACGTATTTCTATCTTTCCAATCAATCAAACGACTTAGCATTTCTGTACTGACAATTAATACATTTTTAACATGACCGGTTTGAATAAATTGATCTGCTATACTAAGCGCATAAACAAAACCAGAACAAGCAACTTGCACATCAAAAGCAGGACGTCCTACTGGTATTGCTAATTGTTTTTGAATCAAGCATGCACAAGCAGGATATAATCTATCTGGGGTACCCGTGGTTGCAATGACCATTTGAATATCTTGCGGCAATAATCCTGCCATATCTAAAGCTTGTTTGGCGGCTTTTACGCCCATGCCTGAGGCAGTTTCATCTTTAGAAGCAATATGACGTGTACGAATTCCTGTTCTAGCAAAAATCCATTCATCTGTAGTATCTACCCATTTAGACAAATCTTCATTCGTCCAAATAGTCTCTGGCAAAAACCGACCGGTTCCACTAATTTTTGAATATATTCTAGAAGACTTGTTCATAATGAAGGGGCACCTAAGTCGTCTAGACTTTCTAATTTTGAAGCTATTTTAGCTCGAATACGTTCTGGAATATTTTCTTGGGCTTGTGTAAAGGCTTCTAAAATCGCCTGTTTAAAAGCAGCACGTTTTGCATTACCATGGCTTTTAATCACAACGCCTTTTAATCCTAATAAACTCGCACCATTATACCCAGCAGGATCAATACGTTTTAAAAATCCTTTAAAGAAAAGACTCAATAATAAAGCTAAGCACTTTGTATACCAACTGCGTTTAAATTCTCTTTTTATAAAACGCAGTAACATGGAAGCTACGCCTTCTGTACATTTTAATGCGACATTTCCAACAAAACCATCACAGACAATAACATCCGCCTTATTATTAAAAATCCCATTTCCTTCTACATACCCAATATAATTAACAATGTTGGATTCTAATAAAATGGAGGCTGCTTTTTTAATAGAATCGGGTCCTTTGATTGCCTCTGATCCGATATTTAATAATCCAACGCGAGGATCTTCATGACTGGGATCTAACGCAGAGGCTAAAACAGAACCCATCACCGCAAATTGCACTAATTGCTCAGCATTACACTCAATATTGGCTCCCAAATCTAACATACGCACAAACCCAAAATCCGATTTACCAATATCTGTGGGCATAGAATAAATAATGGCGGGTCGATCAATTCCTGGCAGGGTTTTAAGTACAAACTTAGCAATGGCCATCAATGCACCGGTATTGCCAGCACTCACACAAGCGGCTGCTTCTTGAGATTTGACTAGATTAATAGCTACTCTCATAGAAGAATCTCGTTTGCTTCTCAGTGCCAAAGCAGGGGATTCGTTCATTAAGACGAATTGAGAAGCATGCTTAATACGCAATCTAGGATGGACATTAGGAAGATATTTTGCCAAAGTAGGCTCATCTCCCACTAATATAATGTGTAAATTTTCATTTTCCATCAAAGCATCTAATGCCGCAGGCACAATGACACCCGGGCCATGATCTCCCCCCATTGCATCAATAGCTATATTCAAGACCGGCATTAATCTACCGTCTTTACCTTAACTTCTACCATTTGTATACCACGGTAAAAACCGGTAGCGCTCACATGGTGGCGTAAATGTCTTTCCCCTGAAGTAGGATCCGTTGAAATCACTGGCTTAGCGATTTTATCGTGTCCACGACGCATATCTCGCCTTGATCGACTCTTTTTACTTTTCTGTACGGCCATAACAATGCTCCTAGTTTTTAATTAATAATAAAATCTATATTACAGTTAACGTCCTCGTGTTTAGGCGCTAACGGTAAACTTAACAAAATTTCTTCAGTAACACACTCATCTACAGACATAAACCCTTCTGTTAGTACAATAGGTTCATACTCAATGGGGCATTTTGCCTCTTGACTAATATCATGGATAGGATATAAAAAAAATTCTTTCTCTAACTCGTATACCATTGATCCTAAGCAGCGATCACAAAGCAAAGGCAGCTCCGCTTTAATGCGTCCTTGTATATAAGCTGTATTAGTGATATCTATTTTTACACTTAATTCAACGTATATCGTTTTAGATAAATCAGTTAATAAATCCTTAAGATTTGTTAGTCTGCTTACTTTTACGGTTCCAGACAAAAAGAAGTCTGCGCCATTTTTAGCTTGTTTACAAAGGCGATCAATATCTAATCTTACAGGAAGTTCACGGCTGAGCATAATGCCGACTATCATATCGTTAACACACTCAAGAGTCAAATGTTGCAGTGTCTTCAACTACTGAATATTAAGATCAGAGAAAAGTTAACTAATTAACAAAACTTATTAATCTGTCAGATTTTTTAATCTACTTCGTCCAAAGGTGGGACCCACCCCATTCCAATCAATAATGGCGCCGCAGGGACAGAGATATTTTTAGGAACGGCTCTCACTCCAACAAATTGGGCTCGTGGTAAATTGGCATATTCAGATGGTAATGTCGTTTCCTCTAGACTTTTGGCCAACCAAATAATCATGCCCCCTTTTTTATTTAAAGCTTTTAAGTCAACCCAGGGACTCATTTTAGAGTTCGCCTCTAAAAAAACATGAGGATGTGCAGGTAACGCTGATTTAGCATAGACACTAATATAGGTTGTCCAATACCGGTCCCCAATAACATAATCAAGCGGTTTATGCGTTTTATCAGTCCAAAATCGCTCAAATTGTTGGGTAACTACTTTAGTGGGAAAATAAACATCACTATTTACTTTTCCAAAATACGGAGCGTAAAAATACTGAACATGACGCAATCCTAACACTAGAAAAAATATACTAAGCCAAGTTAGCAAATATCGATTCCACTGAATATCGGTAATATTTTCAATCTGTTTTTTACCTAACATCAAAACCAGTAAAATTCCCATACAACAATAATAAGGCGTGCTCCAGCGCCCTATTACTTTTTGACCTGTAATCACCGATTGTATTATAGTTAATATAAAAGGCATCAACCCCATAATTAAAATAAACTTTAATGCTTGATCTGATAAGTAAGCAGTCCTTTTTTTAAAAACTTGTGAAAAATTAAAACACCATAGCATTAATACGGGAATAATTAATAAAGGTAATTGTGTAATTAAATACTGAAAAATAACGATAATATGATCTACAAACCGTGGCGTTTTATTAATCACTAAATTTTTAGCATACTGCAAAGGCAAAAAATCATTAGATACAAGCCAAGCAATATGCGGTAAAAATAACAACACGCCTAATACAAGAGCAGCATAGACTTTAGGATTTTTAATTGGATTTAAATAATGGCGATAATCCGAAATACAGACCAAAACCAAAAATTCTGAAAAAATAAGCAACACACCAGAATATTTTGCCCATAATGCTAAAGCATTAATAACGCCTAACCCTAGCCAATATCGCGCACTATTTCGTGTCAGTGCTAAATAAAATATCCAAATAGACCATGCCCAAATCGGGGTTTGCATGGTATCGGGTGTTAAATTCATACTCCTACTATTAAAATAGAGTATTCCTGTTAATAAGGTAGTAGCCACCACCGCAGCACGATAGGGCAATAAAGCACGGCTAAGCCTATACATAGGATAAAATGCACAAAGCAGCACAATTTGAGCAATAGCGTAAATAGAAAAATCAAGATTCAACCCTACCTTTTGGGTAAAGCCTAGCCAGCCTGATAAAAGCCAAGCGGTTAAAGGCGGATGCTTATCGTAGCCTAGCTGCCACTCAAAACCCCAAGCTAAGCCTTCTAACACATCATGATTTAAAGTGCCCCGCGTTGCATAAGGTACAAACGTCCAACATATAAATTGAAGCGCACATAAAATCACAAAAAACTGATTAGGCTTGATGTCTAACTTTTTAAAAAAATGGGAGGGTATTCTCATTTGGGTAGTGTCGCAGTTTTTTTTTTAAAACTCAAGCGTACCCAAAAAAACTGTGTTAAAATAACGTCCATGCATTCAACATCTTGTATCTCCATTATTATCCCGGTATATAACGAATCTGAAAATATCAGACGTTTTATAACAAAATTAAATGATCACTTATCTGTTTTGTCTATCGATTACGAAATCTTAATAGTCGATGATGGCAGCACTGATTCGACGGTAGATCAGATTATTGAATTAGGACACGATACGCCTATCCCCTGTCACCTAATTCAATTATCTAGAAATTTTGGTAAAGAACTGGCCCTCACGGCAGGCCTTGATGCAGCCAAAGGCGATGCCGTCATTATGATAGATGGCGATGCCCAACACCCCTTAAGCCTTATTCCCCAAATGATAGAAAAGTGGCAAGCTGGATATGATATGGTATATGGTGTACGCTCAAACCGACCTGGTGAGTCAGCTATCCGAAAATTATTAACCAAAGTATTTTATAAATTGCTCGCACAAAGTTCTTCAACGCCTATCATTCCCGATGCCGGCGATTTTCGCTTATTAGGGCGTAATGTGGTCAATGCACTCAAGAGCTTACCCGAACGTGCTCGCTTTATGAAAGGCTTATACTCTTGGGTTGGCTTTAAAAGCATTGCCATCCCTTTTACGGTGGAAAAACGCGAAAACAGTCAGTCTACTTTCAATTTTCGTAGTCTAATGAATTTGGCGATTACAGGATTTACCTCTTTTTCTAATTTACCCCTGCGTATTTGGGTAATCATAGGTACCCTCATTTCTTTTTTCTCCTTTTGCTATGCGCTGATTATTTTAACGCAAACCTTGGTCTATGGCATTATGATCCCTGGTTGGGCCACGCTTACTATTATTATTTTATTCTTAGGCGGCATTCAATTGCTCTCTATTGGAATATTAGGAGAATATATCAGTCAGATATTTATAGAAGTGAAAAGTCGTCCACATTTTATTGTGTCTCGCATTCATGATCTTTCCAAAAAAATATAATGTACCTCTTTTAAGCCAGCTCGTGCGATTTAGCGGAGTAGGTTTAACTGCCTTGGTAATTCACTGGAGTGCAGTATTACTGATAGTCCCGCTGGGTTATCCTCCTTTAATGGCTAATATTTTTGCATTTTGCATCGCCTTTCAATTTAGCTTTTGGGGACATCGATATTGGACTTTCAAAGCACACTCTCTTCCTAAACACACGACCCGGCTTCGGTATCTTATCGTGGCTTTAGGGGGATTCGCATTAAATCAATGCCTTTTTTGGTTTTTACTCGAATTTACCAATCTACCTTATCAACTCGCCTTATTTCTCGTGCTGCTCCTTGTTTCTATTAATAGTTTTATATTTAGCAAATTTTGGGCATTTCGGGTATAGGCTATGAGCATCATATTATGTGCAGATGATTTTGGTCAAAATAAAAAAATTAGCCAAGGTATTTTACAATTAACCTCTAAAAACAGACTATCCGCGATTAGCTGTATGACCCAAATGCCCCACTGGAATATATTTGCTTTAGATCTTTTAGATCTTAAAAAAAGTAAGAACCACATCCAATTAGGCATTCATTTTAATTTAACCCATTTAAGCAATCACTCTCTGTTTTATTGGATGCGCTCTAGCATGATGGGCATGGTTGATCGTCAAACAATTCAAACCACTTTCAATCAGCAATGTGATGCATTTGAAAAAATAGCAAAACAAGAACCTGAATTCATAGATGGACATCAGCATGTGCATAGTTTTCCAATTATTCGAGATATTATTATTGATGTACTCAAACGGCGTTATGCCCATAAAATGCCTTATGTACGCAATCTAAGGCTCAGTCCTACTCAAAAATCAAATTTAAAAACTAGCGTACTGAGTAAGATGTCTTATGGATTTAAAAAATTATTAATGGATAATAATATTGCCCATAATGATTATTTTGCCGGGATTTATGATTTAGACCCCAATAATAAAAATTACAAACAATTGCTGCAAAGCTGGTTTGAATCAGCCCCTTCTAATACACTCATTATGTGCCATCCAGGACTTTTATCTCAAGATCAAAGCGATCCCATTGCCGCTACGCGATTTAAAGAGTTTGAAATTTTATCCAGCGATTGGTTTTATGACAATTATGGACCACTCATTGCCATACACCCTACATTCTAAGTTTAGATGACTTCTTAACGTCCTTCAGTTCAACGGACGCAAAAATAAAAGACACACAAAAGCCTGCTAACTCAAACAATTGCATGAAGATACACTTATATATTCCTTCACCAATTCAGTTTTGCTAAAAATGCTCCAAGACAATAATGATGCTTTACAGCAATTTATGCTATTATCTATCCCTCTCATTATAACAATAACATTATAGCAATCAGGAACTTTTATTTTTTTCATTGTCTAACACATATAGTCTAGCGTAATTGTCATAATTTAAAGTAGGAGATTCAAATGCCACACCCAACTACCCGTACAGAAATCAAGGGTTTTTTTACAGCGATTACAAAAATTCAAGCCCTCCCCGAGGCTTCAGAGCGGGAACTGCAAATCCAAAGCGTTTTCGAAAAATATCTTGAACCTGATAAATTAAAAAACTTGTATGTACTCTTTTCTGAAAAACCCGAAACACCCGAAAAGATTCAATATCAACAACTCCTTATCTATTCTACTTTTAGAGTGCTATTAGAGCAAAATGGATCAGCAGAAGAGCATAGCTCCAAACTCTATACCTTATTTCAAGGCG
>CANJXG010000034.1 GCA_947478905.1 Coxiellaceae bacterium | reverse complement strand
TTTTCTTCTTGGGCTTGTTCTGACAAGGTACGAGCATCTTCTTTATCCATCTTTTAACTTCCTGTAATATAAAAAAACTAGTATAATGGATTTGATTTAATTTACAAGCGCATGGGATGTGGGGCGAAAAATGGAAGCCGGGTTAATAGGAAAAATAATCCAATACTGGTTCACCATATTAATACTGGATTATTTCGCCACGCTAAGAAGCGCTGGGCTCATAATGACGGAAGTGCGGTCATTTCAAAATTTTCTCTTTAAAAAGATTCAACTCATCTCTTACCGTAGCGGCGGATTCAAACTCTAAATTATGAGCATATTGAAACATTTCATTTTCCCAACGTTCAATTTGCTTAGCCAGCTTTTTAGAGGACCAGCTGGGCGCTATTTCATAAGCAGCTTGTATCTCCCCTATCGCAGGGATTGCTTTTGCTAAAGCAGCAGCTTGCTTGGCCATTTTCTTATTATTCGCATTGGTGCCCCGCTTTTGAAAATAAGCCCCTTCTAGAATATCTCCTACCGCTTTTTTAATAGAGGCGGGGGTAATCCCATGGGTTTCATTATAGGTTTGCTGAATAATACGACGTCTGTCGGTTTCATCTATGGTATTTTGAATAGATTGTGTAATCTTATCTGCATACATAATAGCTCGGCCATTTAAATTACGGGCCGCTCTTCCTACGGTTTGAATTAAAGAGCGGGTCGAGCGTAAAAATCCTTCTTTATCTGCATCTAAAATAGCGACCAAGGCGACTTCTGGCATATCTAAGCCTTCTCTTAGTAAATTAATGCCCACTAACACATCAAACACCCCTAATCGTAAATCTCGAATAATTTCTACTCGTTCAACGGTGGCAATATCAGAATGTAAATACCGCACTTTAATACCCTGCTCTGATAAATACTCACTCAAATCTTCTGCCATACGCTTGGTTAAGGTTGTAATTAAGACTCGTTCTTGTTGAGCGATACAAAGATGAATTTCAGATAAAACATCATCAATTTGATTTTTAGCAGGCCGAATTTCAATAATAGGATCTAACAAGCCTGTGGGCCGAACAATTTGTTCCACTGGTGTACCTGAACATTCTAATTCATAATTACTCGGCGTTGCCGAGACATAAAGAGTTTGGGGTGCTAAACTAGAAAATTCATCAAATCGTAAAGGTCGATTATCTAAAGCAGAAGGTAATCGAAACCCATATTCTACTAAATTTTCTTTTCTTGCCCTATCTCCTTTATACATCGCCCCTAATTGAGGAACCATCACATGCGATTCATCTAATATTAGAATGGCATTTTTAGGAAAATAATCCATTAAAGTAGGAGGTGGCTCGCCTGGAGCACTGCCTGTTAAATAGCGAGAATAGTTTTCTATTCCATTACAAAAGCCTAACTCAACTAACATTTCTATGTCAAATTCTGTGCGTTGCTCTAAACGCTGAGCTTCGATTAATTTATTCTCAGCGCGAAATTCTCTTAATCTTTCTTTTAAATCTATCTTAATTTGCTCTACTGCTTCAAGTATTTTTTCTCGAGGCGTTACATAGTGCGTTTTAGGGTAAATAGTTACTCTGGGGTGTACTTGAATCACTTTTCCTGTAAGCGGATCAAAACTTGATAACTTTTCTACTTCATCTCCAAACAATTCAATACGTATGGCTTCCACACTCGAATCCGCTGGAAAAACATCAATGATATCGCCTTGTACTCTATAAGTGCCACGATGTAAATCAAGATCGTTACGCGTATATTGTAACTCTGCTAAACGTCTTAGAATTTGCCTTTGATCAATAATCTCGCCTCGGCTTAGGTGCAACATCATAGTCATATAAGAAATCGGATCACCTAAACCATAAATCGCAGACACCGTTGCCACAATAATAGTATCGCTTCGCTCCATCAGCGCTTTGGTTGCAGATAAGCGCATTTGCTCAATATGCTCATTTACAGAAGAGTCTTTTTCTATATACGTATCAGAAGCCGGCACATAAGCTTCAGGTTGATAATAATCATAGTAAGAAACAAAATATTCCACTGCATTATTTGGAAAAAATTCTTTCATTTCGCCATATAATTGAGCAGCTAAGGTTTTATTAGGCGCCATAATTAAAACAGGTCGTTGCTGCTGTTGAATAACCTGCGCAATGGTAAATGTTTTTCCAGAACCGGTTACCCCTAACAAAGTTTGATGCATCAATCCATCTTCTAAGCCTTGTATTAATTGTTTAATGGCCTGCGGCTGATCTCCATTGGGCTCAAAATGTGCTTGTAATGTAAAATTTTTAGCATTTTTAACAGTTTTGTTCACTCATTTTACCTATATTTATTTCTTGCCAGCATTGGGGGGAGGGTTTTAAAGGAAAATATAAAGCACATCGAATGAACTTTAATTCTCGTCTTTCTAATTGACTTACAATTTTGGCGTAATGCAGCACCTGCATACGATGATCATTGCTTAATTCCTCGGCTAATTTATAATCTATAATCCAACGGATCCCTTTTTTATCTATAAAAGTTCTATCTATAATAATCTGTTTCATTCCTTGTGCACTTTTATAATGTAAAGCCCATTCATTATGAGCCTCTATATGGTCATTTCCTAAAATTCTACGACCTATACTATCGCTCAGCGTTTGTCTTACTGCACGCATAACTGTATTCAGTGCTAAATGTTTATCGTTTGGTCTTACCCCTAAACGCGTTAAACCTACCTCCCATGCAGGAATACAATTTGCTAACTCAAGAGTATCCCAATATGCTAACCCTAACTCTGCTATGAGCTGTAAAATTCGATGTACAAAAGTCCCTATCAATTTATCTATATTATAAGTATTATTAGGACGGTTTAGATTCGTCTTACTATCCGTTTTATCCAATATATCTAAATCAATCATTTTGTCTAAATGGACAGGCAAATGCCAAGTTGCTGGTAACCGTTTCAGCATAACGCCTTTTGCTGGGTCCGGCTCTTGTACATCAGTGATATTGTCATTTTTTAAAGATGAGTCAACCTGAGATTCAAGCACCTTAGGCCATAAATAAGACAAAAAACTGCCTTTGGAAGGCGCTTTTTCTGTTACCCGTCCAAACAAATGAATTTCTTTTTTTGCACGAGTAAGCCCAACATACAATAATCTTGCATTTTCTAATTCTGTTTTTCGAGCTAATTCATGTGTAACATGCTGATATAAATTATCAACCATCTGATAGTGCGCTTTTCTAGGCGCTATAATTAAATCTACACCTTGCTCATGTTTACGTTCATACCAAATTAACAATTCAGCTTCGGTCGGTCTGGTCTTTTTTTCTAAAGCAGGAATAATAACCACATCAAATTCTAGCCCTTTGGCTTTATGAATGGTCATTAATTGAACGACTGTGCCTGTATTGAATGGATTCATTTCATTGTCTAGGGCACTGTATCCAGTCGATAATAAAGTACTGAATGTTTTTTCAAATAAAGCCATACTCATTACATCCCCTCCTTCACTTGCCTTATCTAAATACTCAAAAAATACTTTAGATTGAGATAAAATCGGCGTATTGGGATAGCACGCAGGCCCTCCTAAAGCAAGCCACGCTCCCTTTATCCAGGGGGCTAATTGATGTTTTTGACGATGATATAGCCAATACTCTAAAATAGGGATAATGCGTTTTAATCTTTGTTTAGCATCTATACTTAAAGCTAAAATTTCATAATTAAGCAATACTACCCAAAGGATAGACTGCTGTTTATCGGATGCAATAACATATAAATCCTGCAAACTTAAGCCACACCAAGGCGCTCTTAAAATCGCAAGCCATGCAATTTTATCTGTCAAATCTAATAAAGCTTGTGTTAAAGACAATAAATCTAAAATAGATTGTTTGCACCCTAATTTTTCAATATCATGGGCTTCAAAGGGAATATGTAGCTTTCTTAATGCAGGTAAAATATGATTCAAATGATGTTTAGCGCGTACTAATATTGCAATAGAGTGCTCAGACTTGTCTTTTGAGTGTAGTAACTCTAAAATTAACTGGGTAATTTTTCCAGTATTTTCTTTTTCATCAGAATAAAAATACACGGATTGCTCAGATTCTTGAGGCATTGGCATATTAGAAACAGCAGGCGAATATACAATCGCGCCTAAATTTTTATCCTCTATTTTAGGAAAAATATCTTTAAAACACGCATTCACCCATTCCACAACATTAAAATGAGATCGAAAATTTCTAGATAACTTTAGAGATTCAAGTTTAATTTGATTTAATCCAAATTGCTGAACATGTAAAAATAAACCTACTTCTGCGCCTCTAAATCGGTAAATGGACTGCATCGGATCGCCGACTAAAAACAAAGTTCTCCCTTCTCCAGGAGACCATCCGGCGACTAATTTTTCAAATAAAGCAAATTGTGCAAAAGAAGTATCTTGAAATTCATCAATTAATAAATGTTGTAATTGATAATCTAAACTCAACGCTAATTCAGTCGGCTCTTCTGGGTCTCCTAAAGCAGATACTGCCCTTAAAGCAACTTCTATAAAATCTACCTCTCCCATATCTTTAAATTGTAAGGTCAGATGTGCGGTTAATAAAGGTAATAATTTTATTAAAGCACAAATCATTTCAGCCTGCTCATCACAGAGCATACTAGGAGGTACATGATTTAAAGCACTTAAGGCTAATTTAACATCTTCAAAATCTGACAAGTACGCTATAAAGCCTTCCATCGCTTCTTTGTACATTTTACGTAAGTCGCGCTCTTTTGCATTGGTGGCTTTAGAAGGGGCTAAAAACCCTTGATTCAAGGTGAATGATTTACGAAATTCTCCTTCTTGGGTCAAAAATAATGCCGAGATCCCCTGCCATACAGACAAATTTTCTAATACTGGTTCTGGCAAATCCGTATAATCATGTAATAAACAAAGGGGATGCTCAGGGTTGGTCATCAATAAATTTTGAGCACAATTTCGAATAACCGAGAACAAACTCCCCGTATTCATAATGCTACACGCTGCATAACTTCGCTCTAGACTATTGATAATAATACGTTGTAGACCCTCTTCTAATACGCCAATCACATTGTGATGAGTCTGCAAACGCCCTATATGAGGCAACCATTGATCTCTTTTTTGAAGCATTGTAGTCATAAGCTCATGGGCCACTTCTAAACGATTATCTAATTGTTTTAATATCGTTTTCAAAACACCTTGTTCACTAGGATTTTCTTTTAAATACCTCATCAAAGAATGCACTGCTTTTTGATATAGGCTTTGGGGATCCGTAACAACTTGGGGCGCTGCTCCAAAATTAGATAAAATAGGCATTCTAGAGGCTAAATGTGAACACAGAGCATCAATCGTTAAAATACGTAATCGATTAGGATAGGCAATAATGTCCCATTCATTTTTTTCACAATGTTTTAATGCGGTTTGAGCCAAGTTCCACGTTAATCTTGCATGGGGTGCATCAGGTGCTTCTAAACGTGTTTTAGCATCCATTAATGCATTCACAATTCGAGAACGCATTTGCGCAGCCGCTTTTCGAGTAAACGTAACGGCAATGATTTCCTCAGGGCCTTTATGAATCCGAGAGAGTAATTTTAAATATCTTTGGGTTAATAATTCTGTTTTTCCTGAACCTGCAGGGGCTTGCACAATAAAAGAGCGCATAGGATCTAATGCCTGAGCACACGCATTTTCATGTTGCCTAACTAAATCATTCATTTTCTACACTCTTTAAACGACACACTTGAAGTAAATGACAGGTTCTACAACTTTGTTCTCCTTTTTGAGGATGCACTTGCGCGTATCCTTTCTTAAACTCTAACACTAAAGTTTCTAAGCTTGTTTTCCATTCTAACAATAATGCTTCCCAATTTTCATGGGCTTTTACCCCTGGTAACATTTCTTGACATGCACTTAATCCAACAAATTGGCAACCCTGCGCCTGTAATTTCCCAAATGCCACTGCTTTAGGCGCAATCGATCCTACAGAATAAATAGCCAATTGTAAACTATCTGCTAAATTTGAAGAACCTGTTTTATAATCTATAATAATGGTTTCATCATTTTCAGTATAATCGAGCCTATCTATCCGAATATTAAATTCTAGCCCTGCCAAATGAATACCCGTTTTTTGTTCTTGAAAAGCTACCATAAAAGGAGGACGTTTTTTTTCTAACAGGAGCCAAGAGTGTATTATTTCATTTAAACGCCATATTTCTACTTCCCAGAACCCCTCTGGTAATTGAGGATATTTCCAGTTAATATTTTGAATTTGAGTACAGATAATTGTATTCACCAAAACACTAAGCGCTTCTTGTTTCAAGGCACATAAGCTTTTATGATTTTTAATCTTAGCCCAAATAAGCTCTAATATTGTATGCACTAAAGTACCCCGTTCTGAGGCTTTTAAGCCAATAGCAGGTCGATTATGAGGGGCAGCATGCAATCGATATTGAGCAAATGCTTTAAAAGGGCATAGGGATTGTGCCTCAATTAAGCCTATACCACCTTGATAATAATCCTCTTTTTGTATTGCAGGCGCATAGGAATCTATAACCGATTCTAATCCATTTTCTGCTTGATTACTGGTATTAAATAAATATTCAGAAATACTGTTCATAGTAGGCTCTAAATAAAAAGATTCTTGAGCAATATCTGCAATCAAATCACTAGGTTGATATTGTTTGACAGTATCATTTTTAAAGTAACTAAATATCACTTTATCACAGGCATTTTTCAAATTATCGGTTAGCTTTTGAGCAAAATAGTATTCCCGTTCAGTAGAAGCATGGGGCATTTGATGCTTTTTTTGTAAAGCAATAGGCAAAAAAGGATTTGCTTTAGGAATAGGAGGCCACGCTTCATTGTGTAAGCCACTGACCCATAAATATTCAAAAGGCTGACTAGAAGCTTCTAATATTCCCATAATGTGAATCGGTGCAGGTTTGCTTTGTCCCTGAAAAGGGATTTCTTGGGCTAATTTAGCTAATACTTTAATAGCTGAGCTTAAATCTTGAGGTTCTAATACTTTTTCTAAAGCAGCAAATTCTTCCAATAGCATCTGCCAACGGGCTACCGCTTGATGTTCAATACTATTTAAGACCCGCTCTCCTGGCCAGGATAAAAGATTTAAAAATTGTTCAAAAAAATATGCCCAATGCATTACACTACATTTAGCAGGTAAACAGGTTTTAAAGTGCATGATTTTATCGAGATTATTCGATAAAACATTAAACTGTGCAAAACTCAATATTTGTTTTTTCAGTTTTTTAAGCATCTCAGCGTGCTGCGCACGCATTACAATATCCGATTCCAATACAGTAAGAAAAGGCGAACGTATTAAAAACAAAAGATCATCTACATTGAATTGTTCAAATTCTAATAAAATTAACGCTTTAAGGGCTGCAAAAATAATAGGATATCTATCTAGTGGAAGTGCAACGGAAATATTAAACTGATCACTTACCCGTTGTTGAACGTGTAACTCTGATAATGGCTCAAGAATCTGGGTAAAAGTTTGCTCAACTAATGAGCGACATTGAGCCAAATCAGGCACTACAATGCCAATAGCCCCTGGATATTTTACTTTTTCTTGATGCGATTTTGCCCATAAAGCTGCCGATTGCAATTCTGCAGCTTGATCATAAAAGGCATATTTATGGTATTGAGTGGCATCCGCTTTGTCGGGAAACTTAAGTTCAGTGACTTCCCATCCTTGTAACCGTAACTGCGTATAAAATAATTGAAATTGAGGAGGAATATCTTCAAAGCCCAGTAATTTTATTTTTTTCACGCAAGAATAGGCGGTTAAAATTTCACTATACCTATCTGCCAGTATATTTGAAATTGTAGTGGGCAGACAAGCCTGAGTAATACATGCCCGATCCTTTAAAATTGTATTAAATGCATGTGCCCACTGCAAAAACAACTGGGTCTCTTCATTTGAAACCCCGCAGGCTTTCTCCAAAACACAAAGCGGAATGTCCCATTGTTTAAGCAATCCAGCTGCACTTGCCACATTTTTAGCCGTTGCTTGAATTCTTAATAAGTGCTCCCCTTGTGTTGAAGATTCTATAATGCTTTTCCAAAGCATCATTTCTTGTGCATGATTCAGTAAATACGTATTACCAGTGACTCCAGTAGCCTCTAATTTAACCCATAAGTTATTTAACCAATCTTTTAAGGAAATAATGTGAGGACTTGGACCAACAGATGAGTTGACTAATATAGGCTGCCACTGCTTTGCCAATCGCCGTGTCGCTGTAATAATCAATGCACCATCAGCAATAGATTGACTCAGTATCTGCTTAAACGCTAATATCATAATATGGGAATTATATCATTAAATTTACTGCCAAAACCGAATCATCATATCATTGGTCATAGAGGGGCACCTAAATATGCACCCGAAAATACTTTAGCAAGCTTCAAAAATGCAGCGCATCTGGGTTTAAACTGGGTTGAGTTTGACGTTCAACTCACAAAAGATGAAGAGCTCGTTATTTTTCATGATGACACCTTAGAGCGCAGCAGCAACGGATCCGGCCTAGTCATTGGCCACACTCTCAAAGAAATACAAAGGTTAGAGGCAGGCAGCTGGTTTTCTACAGAATTTCAGAATGAAAAAATACCTACTTTAATTGAAACCCTGCCTTTATTACAAGCATGGGGATTAACCCCAAACATAGAAATAAAATGCAGAAAAAATCAAGATCCTAATCTTACTAAAAGAGTAGCTTATAAGCTAGCAGATTGCTTAGTTCAATATTGGCCCAACACTAAAACCTTCCCTTTAGTCACCAGTTTTGATCATAGCGCCCTATTTTACTATAGAGAAAAATTACTAATCAATAACGCGCCTTTACAAGCACCTATCGCGTTCTTAGTAGATAATGTGGAAACACATCATATTATATTAGTAAACAAGACGCCTAATAGCATGTTACATTGCAGCCAAGAGGAAGTAACCCCAGAATACGTGCATACCCTTACTCAAAGAGGGATCCCACTATTTGTCTACACCATCAATGATAAACCATTAGGACTACGTTATTTACAAGCTGGTGCAATGGCGATTTTTACCGATATCCCAGATATTTTTATTAATCCAACGTCCGCCTGAAACGAACCATGCTAATAGCTATAGCAATAAACATAAATACTAATATAGCCCCCACATGAAACCACAAATCCAATAATCCAACATTTTTTAATAAAATACCTCGGATAATCACGATAAAATGCGTAAGAGGCAATAGATTACCGATATACTGTGCCCATGTAGGCATTCCTAAAAAGGGAAACATAAAACCAGATAACAACATAGAAGGTAAAAAGAAAAAGACGCTACTTTGCATAGCTTGCAATTGATTCTTGGCCAATGTCGAAAAACTAAGGCCTACTGCAAGATTAGCCGCAATAAAAGGGAGGCACAGCCATAGTAATAAACCAATATTTCCTGCAGTAGGCACATGGAATATGAAATGTGCAGCTAATAAAATTAAAATAACCTGCATATATCCAAGGGCAATATAAGGTATTATTTTGCCAACAATCATTTCCATAGGTAAAATGGGCATAGATAATAAATTTTCCATAGTCCCCCGTTCTCGCTCTCTTGTTAAAGCAATTGCAGTTACCATCGTCATACTAGAGGTTAAAATCACTCCTAATAATCCTGGGAGAATATTATACTGAGTGATACCTAAGGGATTATACAGTACGTGAGTAATCAATTCAAAGGCGGGAGGCTTAGAAGCTAAATAGCTTAAAGCACCGGTAGCTTCTTTGTTCATTGAAATTTCAACTAAATTCTGCACTACCCCTTTTGCTGTAGCAACGGCACTAGGATCGGTTCCATCTGCTTGTATTAAAATTTGAGGATATTTTCCCCTGACTAAATCCTGCGTAAATTCAGGTGGAATACGGATAACAAAAAGTACTCTTCCTTGTTTTAATAACATCTGGGCCTGAGAAATGGTAACATCAGGATAGACAAATTTAAAATAATCACTATTTTCCATCGCTTTAATAAAGCTACGAGTAAAAACACTATGATCAGCAGAGACAACCGCCACAGGTAAGTGCCTAGGATTAGTATTAATTGCAAACCCAAATAAAGTTAATTGAATTAAAGGGATCCCTATCATCATCATAAAAGTACCCTTATCTCGCCACAGCTGAATGATTTCTTTGAGCATCAACGCCCACAGACGAGACCATGAAAAAAGACTATCTGTTTTCAATTATATTTTTCCACTAAACTAATAAATACTTCTTCTAAGGTAGAAAAGCCTTCTTTATTAAGGATTTCCTCAGGCGTGCCTTGAATTAATAATCGTCCCTCTCCAACATAGGCCAATCTATCACATTGTTTTGCTTCATCCATATAATGCGTACTTACTAAAGTGGTAATTCCTTGTGTTTTAAGGTGATGAAGCATACGCCAAAAATCTCGTCTTGCTTTAGGATCAACCCCTGCAGTAGGTTCATCTAATAACAATAATTTAGGATCATGCGTTAAGCAGGCAGCCAATGCAACACGTTGTTTCCACCCACCTGATAATCCACCCGTTAATTGATTACGATATGCTTGCAATTCAAATTGCTCGATACACGCTTCTACTTTTTGTTTTCGATTGGCTACACTATACATTCTTGCTACAAAATTTAAATTCTCACTCACGGTTAAATCGGTATAAAAACTAAATTGCTGAGTCATATATCCGGTTTTTTTCTTAATTTCTTGAGATTGTGTTAACACATCATATCCTAAACACTGCCCTGTTCCAGAGGTGGGGGTTAACAAACCACAAAGCATACGCATCATGGTGGTTTTACCTCCTCCGTTGGGTCCCATAAAACCAAATATTTCGCCTTGCTCGAGTTGTAAATTACAATCTATGACAGCATGATAGGTTCCAAAATATTTATTAATGTGTTTCACATCAATAATCATGATTCTAAAAATTGAACGTTAACAGGCTGACCTGGATGAAAATCATAAGCTTGGGATAAAACAGGGCGTGCTCTTATCCTAAAAACTAACGGTACATCATTATCTCTAGAAAAAATAACGGGTGGAGTAAATTCAACTTGAGGAGAAATATATTCTATTTTAGCGTGATATTTTTTATGGTTGATTGTAACCATAACATGGTCCTGCAATTTCACTTGCGAGACCATTTTTTCTGGTATAAAAAATATAATGTGAATATTTTCAGGCGCTAATAAAGAAAGTACTGGAGCCCCGGCAGGAACCCATTCTCCTTTTGTAAAATACGTATCATCCACTACCCCTGCAACGGGCGCTATCCCTGTTTTTTGAGTTAAATCCCAATTGCTTTGTGCACTTTTTTGCTTGGCTTCTTCTAGAAGCGCTTGACTCCTATTGCGCTCATCAAGGGCCGCATCTAATGCATCTTTTTGAATCGCTTTATCTTTATATAATTCTTGCGATCTGTGTAATCGCAATATGGCTAATTGCAAACGGGATTGGGCTTGTATTATCCCATTTTCTGCCCCTATAGCCTGCATACTTTGGGGTTCTTTTTCTAAAATAAAGAGTAAATCTCCCTTTTTAACAAGCTCTCCTCGTTGCTTAGAGAGGACTTTTAAATCACCAGCAAAAGGGACAGCCATGTAACTAAGTTCGCCTTCTACATAGCCTTGAAACTCAATTTTTGATTTATCTGATTTATCTAAAGAGGTATTAGAGGGCTGACACCCTGATAAAGGTAAAATTACAAACAAAAAGAAAAATAAAAAAATCACCAGCCGCGTTAAATCTAAACGCGTCATTTGTAAATTCCATTTTACATTCATAATGTGTACGAAAAATTTTTGCATTATTCATCCCAAATGAATGATTACTCCCTGCATACAGTATACTCAAAATTGTAGCGCCTACGCCTATTATTTCACAATATAAATAGCTAAATGACTAACTTAAAATTAAGACTGTCAAAGAATCAGCAATTGTCTAAAAAATACATTATAATTGGAAAAACAATACTACCGTTTTTCTTTCAACTGTGTATAATTCTATACCTTACTCCGACTTTTCTAGGCTGAGCAACTCAAATTAGATAAAGTTAATCGGCTGGGTTAATAAAAAATATTACAACTTAAAAATAACTTAAAACTAGCGTGCTATAACAACTATGACAAATACTATAAATACTATTAACGAACAAACTTCCCCTCCTCCTCATAAATCTTTTGCTCGAAAAGTAAGAGAATTTTTATGGCCAATATACGGCAAGGAACATTTTAAATTTATTCCTATGACTTGTATGATTTCATTAATTTTGTTTAACTACACCTTAGTTCGACAAATGAAAGATGTATTAGTGATGACCGCTGCTGAAGGCTCTCAAATTACGGTATTCTTAAAAGGGTGGGCTGTTTTACCTGCTGCTGTAATATTTTTCATGGTTTATTCAAAGCTTTCTAATATTTTTAGTCGTCAAACTATGTTTTACGGCGTGGTGACTTTCTTTCTTGCTTTTTTTGCATTATTTGCTTTAGTGCTTTATCCAAATCAAGAACTGATTCATCCTATTGCACAAGCTGATCAATGGATAGCGCAATCCCCTAAAGCCCTTATCAATTTTATTGTAATGTATAAATTTTGGTCTCTTTCATTGTTTTATACAATGGCAGAACTCTGGGGTGCGGTGGTTGCTGCGCTTTTATTCTGGCAATTTGCCAATAGCATCGTGCATGTTAGTGAAGCTAAACGCTTTTATGCGCACTTTTACCTTTTAGCCAATATTGCAACCGCAGCTTCTGGCCTTATTGCTAAGCAATATTCAACCCTAGGTAAAGCAACTGGTAATTATGGTATTACTGTTGATTACGCTATGGCCACTGTTGTTGCATGTGGTATCGCGGTTATCTTCTTTTATTTTTTCATGGATAAATATGTATTGGCCACGCCAATCGCTGCTGCCAATGATCTAGAAGCAGCGCCTAAGAAAAAGAAGCTTAAATTATCGCTTTCTGAAAGTATTAAATTTATATTGCATAACCGCTATTTACTATGGATTACTATCTTGGTCATTTCTTATGGTATTTCAATTAATCTTATTGAAGTGCAATGGAAAAACCAAATTCGTACTTTATTCCCAGATAAAGCGTCACAAGGTGAATTCTTTGGACAATTCTATTTTTGGGCTGGTATCTCTACTTTCTGTGTAATTTTAGTCGGTAGCTCATTGATTCGTTGGTTAGGCTGGCGTGTAGCTGCTTTAGCAACTCCCATTATGATTGGATTAACCGGTGCTATCCTGTTTTATTTCATTATCTGGGGCGAATCTGCGAATTTGGTGGCAGGGATGTTAGGCACGACTGCTTTAACCTTTACGGTTTATTTTGGTGCCATACAGAATATATTAAGCAAAAGTACTAAATATGCTTTATTTGATCCTACCAAAGAAATGTCGTATATTCCTTTAGATGAAGAATCTAAAGTAAAAGGTAAAGCAGCCGTTGACGTAGTAGGTGGACGTTTAGGTAAAGCAGGTGGCGGTTATTTACAACAAGGGTTGTTTGCTATCTTTTTAACCCCTTTGGTTGTTGCGCCCTATTCTGCAAGTATAATGTTAGTCATTGTATTGATTTGGATAATCGCGGTATATAAACTATATACCCTATTTGTGCTAGCAGGTGGCGAGAACGATTAATTTTTAATATAGGGGGGCTGGCCGAATGCAATGTAGCACAACGGCCAGCCCTTTTTCTTTTTACTGAATAACGAAACTAAAAGAAAAAAATGACAACCAAAACTCCTGAACCTATAGTAAAACTCTCTTTTAGACAATCTCTGCGACAATTTCTTTGGCCAATTTATGGCAAAGAACACCTTAAATTCATCCCAATGACCTGCATGATCTCTTTAATTCTATTTAACTATACTATTCTTCGCCAAATGAAGGATGTATTGGTGACGACTGCATCTGAAGGATCTCAAATTATTGTATTTATGAAAGGCTGGGCGGTTTTACCAGCTGCTATCTTATTTTTTATTATTTATTCTAAATTAGCTAACATTATTAGTCGACAAGCTTTATTTTACGGCATAATTAGTTGTTTTTTATGTTTTTTTGCACTTTTTGCATTGGTTTTGCACCCTCATGCGAGCACCCTACACCCGCTGGTACACGCGGATGCTTTAATAGATAATTTACCCACTTCTTTAAAGGGTTTTAATAATTTAATCAATATTTATAAATATTGGACTTATTCTCTTTTTTATATTTGCTCTGAACTGTGGGGCGCCGTTGTAGCAACTTTATTATTCTGGCAATTTGCAAATAGTATTATCCACGTGAGTGAAGCCAAACGGTTTTATGCCCATTTTTATCTACTGGCTAGTTTTGCTACCGCAAGTTCAGGCTATATTTCTGAATATTATGGAAATCTTGGATATGCAGCTGGAAATTACGGTATTACAGTAGATTATGTTATGTTTACAGCCATCGGATGTGGCTTATTAGTCATGTTATGTTACTTTATAATGGATAAATACATCATTACCGATCCCGAAGTGGTTTCCACTGAAGATGTTATTCCGATGAAAAAGAAATTAAAATTAAACTTAAGACAAAGTTTAAATTTCATTTTTCACTCCCCTTATTTATTATGGATTGCTGTCTTGGTCATTGCCTATGGCATGTCTATCGAGCTAGTAGAAGTGCAGTGGAAGAATCAAATCCGTATTCTATTCCCTGAGGAAACTGCTCAAACCATATTTTGGGGTCAATTCTATAGATGGTCTGGTTTGTTATCTTTCTTTTTCATTTTACTAGGTGGATCGATTATTCGCTGGTTTGGTTGGAAAATTTCTGCTCTAGCCACCCCTATTATCATCGGTATAACGGGCTCGGCCTTTTTGTACTTTGTAATTTATGATAACTCTATCATACCCATTGCTGGCTTTTTTGATACCACAGCCCTGCGTTTTATCGTGTATTTTGGGGTTATTCAAAATATTTTGAGCAAAGGTACCAAATATGCCTTATTTGATCCCACTAAAGAAATGTCTTATATCCCTTTAGATGAAGAATCTAAAGTAAAAGGTAAGGCTGCAGTGGATGTGGTGGGTACCCGACTAGGTAAGGCTGGTGGGGGATTCTTACAACAAGGGCTCTTTATTTTATTTGCCTCTCCTTTAATTGCTTCTCCTATGGTAGCTGCAGCACCTTATTCATTAGGACTATTAATTATTATTATAGCCGCTTGGATACTTGCAGTTTATAATCTAAATAGATTATTTATGAAAGCCAGCATGGCCTATGGTGAAAAAACAAATACATAATCCAAAATGAGATCTGAGTTAAGCAAAAAAATCCCCAGCTGCACTCATGCGCAGACTGGGGATTTTTAGTTATATGGGATTCATAATCAATTGCTAGCTCAAGATGATTTAATTGTTGTTTACGACTCATGCCTACTCTACCCTGCCCCATTACGCGATTTCCTTTTAATAAAATCTTCTATTTTTGTAGCTGAGCTTGAAGCTCTTGGTCTTTTGATATTTGATATGCATTATCACACTTGGTTCCCCCTGCAGCAACAGTAGCCCGAAGAATTGCGCCTCCAATCTTACCTCCAGAAATGGCCTTGTTGCATAAAAAAACCACAAGGTGACATTCTAACTTCTTGATTCGTACCCATATCTTATATTAAATTATTGTTTGCAAAATCAAATAATAAGGGATAATAGGTATGGCAAAGGAAGTAAAATATCAACCTTGCGATTGGAGT